>JBAXNJ010000094.1:0-6388 GCA_037133815.1 Betaproteobacteria bacterium | reverse complement strand
GTTTTTAAACAACTGAAATCTTCTTTGCAGCTGCTCTGGCTCTTTCCAAAGCATTAGGTCCTTTGGCAAGCGCTAAAGCCATACGCCTGTAAGGACGCGTCGTTTTTTTCCTAAAAATACGCACATCTGTTCCAGGCTCGCTCATAGCCTCAGCAACACCTGTGAATGTTGGAAATGCCCCCTCTTTAGTAGCAAGTACAACAGCGCTGTCTTTTGTAACAAAGTCGTTTGGCACTGATCACGAATTCTTTGCCGAGTTCACCCATACCGAGAAGGAGGATTTTTTTCATAGCATTTGCTTACCTAATAAGTTAGGATGGCCTGCCATGCACAACAGACCCACCACGCTTCTACTGAACATTGGTCATGCCCTAGACCATATGTTCCTCCTCATTTTTGCTACAGCCGTGACATCCATTGCCTCGGATTTTGGAGTCGAGCGATGGGAAGATCTCATGCCCTACAGCGTAGCGGCGTTCTTCTTCTTTGGGATAGGCTCGATTCCTGCTGGACGACTCGGCGACTTATGGGGTCGTCGTCAGATGATGGTCATCTTTTTCATCGGCGTTGGGCTCGCATCAGTTCTTGTATCTTTTACAAACACGCCATTTCAACTGGCCTTGGGCTTAGCAGTTTTAGGCTGTGCAACATCCATTTATCACCCTGTTGGCATACCCATGTTGGTACAAGGATCTGAGCGACCTGGCTGGACCATTGGCGTCAACGGTTTGGCTGGTAATTTGGGCTTGGCTATCGCTGCTGTAGTGACGGGCCTGCTGGTGAAATACTTTGGATGGCGCATGGCGTTTGTCATTCCAGGCATTTTGAGTGTGGTGTGTGGAGTGCTGTTTGCCATTTTTTCTCCAAGAGAATCCACAGCTCCAGCCAAGAAAAAGGCTACATCGGGATCACACGAAGGCATGTCTGTTCCCAAGCTACTGTTGATCATGACCATTGCCTCTAGCAGTGGCAGTATGTTGTTTAATTTTTCAACCAATAGCAATTACGAGTTGCTAACAAGTAAATTCAGTGAAATTTCTCAAGACCCCGCAATGATTGGATTTTTTCTGGCGGTCGTTTATGTTTTGGCATCATTTACCCAATTGTTGGTTGGGCATTTGCTAGATAGGGTGGCACTTAAAACGCTCTTTCGATCCGTGATCATTGTGCAATTTTTTGCGCTAATTTTGGCAAATATGACGAACGGTTGGATGTTCTATGCGGCTCAACTATTGTTCATGGCAGCTATCTTCGGGGCGATTCCCTTCTCGGATGCCATGATCGTGCGTTTTGTGGACGATACGATGCGTTCCCGCATTTCTGGAATGCGACTCGCTGTTTCCTTGGGTGTTAGTTCATTGGCTGTTTGGATGATAGGACCGATTGTGAAATCAGGTGGATTCTCAACCTTAATTGGTGTGATGGTGGCAACCTCTTGTATTACCTTTATTGTTGTGAGCCAACTGCCAAGTACACCGAACAAAAATAGCTAGCGCATACCCATTCCACTTGGATACTCCGCCGACACGCAAGCGATCAATACATAGTCTTCATGTGCTTGATCGAAACACAGAAATCGCCAATACCACCCAAGCCGCTACAAAGGCCATGCCACCATAAGGTATCAAGGGCCTAAACAAACTTATGCCAGCGAGTTGATGCAAGACGATATTGAAGCTAAACAACACGATACCTGTCAAAAAAAATAATCCGCTACCAAATAAAACCCAACTGCTTTTGCCACCTATAAACATCCATGCAACCACCAGCAATGCGAGTGCGTGAAACTGCATCATTTGGATAGCGGATTGCAATGATCGTAAAGAGGCTTCTTCTAAACCTGGGATATGGGCGGAATACGCTGCAACCAATACAGATAGTGCGCCAGTCAAGCAGGCAAATATAGACATACATTGTGCTGTGAATCTGAAAATCGATGTCATATCTTCCTTGCCGCGATTTAGGCGCTATGCGCAAGTATCAAATCAGATAACATGCCCAAAAGAACTTGAGTTTACAGATTAAATCAAGACTAACTAGAACCTATAGGAGACAAATATGAACGCAAGAAGAAATTTTTTAAAAAATGCTGGGGCCTTGGGTGGCCTGATGTTTTGTAGTTGCGGAATGTTAGACCATGCAATGGCGCAAACATCAAATCCAAGGCGATTCACCACCATTGCGGGTAAACGCGTGAAGACTGTAGATACCCACGCGCATTGCTATTTCCAAGATGCCATCGACCTGATGGGTAAAGATGCTGCGAGTGTGTTGCCCCCTGTGAAAGGCGTGCCTGATCACTTCATCGTGTTGGACAACCGACTCAAGCAAATGGACGAACTAGGCATCGACATGCAGGTGCTCAGCATCAACCCCTTTTGGTATGGCAAAGATCGGGAGACCGCCGAAGCGATTTGTAAGATCAATAACGAAAAATTTGCCGAGCTGATAGCTTTAAAGCCTGACCGCTTCGCAGCTTTTGCCTGTTTGGCTATGCAGTTTCCTGATTTGGCGGTTCAGCAACTCGAGCATGCCGTTAAAAAATTAGGCTTGAGTGGCGCTGCAATTGGTGGAACAGTACTGGGACAAGATTTCTCACAACCCAAATTCAGACCTGTCTTGGCGAAAGCAGAAGAGCTAGGTGTGACTTTGTTTATCCATCCCCAAAGTACGCCGCAGTTGGCTGAGCGTTTCAAAGGAAACGGTTGGCTTTCGAATACGATTGGAAATCCGCTAGACACCACGATCGCATTAGAGAAATTAATTTATGAAGGTGTGTTTGATAAATTACCCAAACTAAAAATATTGGCAGCCCACGGAGGCGGGTATTTAGGATCGTATGCCCCACGTATGGACCGCAGTTGTTTTGTGTCACCACAAAACTGTGACCCAACGATTGTGTTGCGCAAAAAACCAACTGAATATTTGCGCCAAATTTATTTTGATTCTTTGGTTTTCACACCAGAGGCGCTCAGACATTTGGTGGCGCAGGTTGGTGCCAGTCAGGTCATGATTGGTACGGATCACCCCATTCCATGGGTAGACGATCCGGTTGGGCATGTCATGTCTACTGCAACGCTAAGTGACTCGGACAAACAAGCTATTCTGGGTCAAAACGCTATTCGCGTTTTGTCGCTTAACCCCAATTAATCTCTCAAGTTGAAAGCCTTAACGATTAATTTCTTTAGGCTCTTTTCATGAACGACAAGGTGACATCACCTAAGTGAATGCCTAGTTTGGTCATACGTGCTTTGTTGAGCATGACTCGGTCGTTCATCAAGTACATCCAGTCGTCCATTTGGACGTTGATGATGGATCCATCCACTGGCAAGGCCAAGGTATAGCTCCAATTAAAAGCATTGCCTTTGGCTTGGCCTAAGGCTATACCCACAACATCGCCTGCTGTTCCAGTGAAGGCGCCATTGCCTTTGTCGGTGAGTTTCCAAATACGTTTTTCAGTTGTGCCATCTGAGTAGACAAAATCTTCGTCCAAGATGCCTTGGTCGTTATTCCACTGGCATTTCATCTCGACGGTGAACCGTTTCACAACCTTGCCATTGCGGTCCGTGAATATTCCCCATGCGTCTACCACGCCGTTGAAATAGGTTTTTAAATCCAACATAGGTTTTTGGTCTGCGTAATCTTGCACAGTGGGACCGGCGCATCCAACAAGGCCCATCGCACCTGCCGTAGCAGTAATTCCAGTCAATAAAAGTGTTCTACGTTGCATCGTGTGTAACCTCGGTCTGTTGGGGATAGGTTTTGGAGATAAAGACAAGCAGGGGAAGTGTAATCATCCAAACGCAAGCAAGGGTTGCAATGGAGAAAAGTGTGTTGTCAAACGCTGCAGCGCCTAGTTTGGTGCCGGCTACATAACTCAAGGGGCCAAATAGTAGGCCTGCAACTGCAGACAGAATCCAATGCTTGTTTTGCAAGAATGCAAGTGAAGAATTTAAGGTCAAAGCAAACATCGCCCAAACCATCCAAAGCCAAAAAGGGCTGAACGGACCCAATGCCCAGCCGTAAAAACTAATGACTGAGAAATATTGCAAGCTTGAATCAATAACAATTCCTATCGCCAAACATACCAGCGAAAGCTTAAAGTCTTTTAAAGGTGCATGGGTATAAAAAAAATGAATGCCTATCAAAACGCTGCAAGTCAATAGCGCAGGAATTTCTAGGCTATTCCTGACTGCCGCGATGCAGATGAACCATCCCACTTGAAAGCCGATTGCGTTGATAAGCCGATGCATTTGTAGGTTTTGTATAAAACTGTCAATACTGACTATTGTTTATTAGTTATGTAGGTTTTCTTGTAGGATCAATTAATTGTTAATTTTTCGCTGGGGATATTCATGAAGACGCAAGTTTGCATCATTGGTGGAGGGCCTTCTGGGCTCATGCTTTCACAATTGCTGCACCTTCAAGGCATTGAGACGGTTGTTCTTGAGCGGCAAAGCCGCGAGTATGTTTTGAGTCGCATTCGTGCGGGTGTTTTAGAGAATGGTTTTACGGAACTCATGCGCCAAGCACAATGCGGTGAACGCATGGACAAAGAAGGCGAAGTCCACGATGGATTCTTCATAGCTCACGAAGGTAAATTAGACCGCGTAGATTTACACAAATACAGCAATGGCAGTTCGGTGATGGTTTATGGACAAACCGAATTGACGCGTGACTTATATGAAGCACGCGACCGCATGAACGGCATCATCATCCATAACGCAGAAGATGTGCAGCCGCATGATGTGAAGAGCGCCAATCCTTATGTCACTTACCGCAAAGACAACGCAGATTGCCGCGTCGATTGCGACTATGTCATCGGTGCCGATGGCTTCCACGGAGTGAGCCGTAAATCGATTCCAGCAGATGTGTTGAAAGAATATGAAAAAGTTTATCCATTCGGTTGGCTTGGCGTTTTGTCACGCACCAAGCCAGTTTCTCCTGAGTTGATTTACGCCAAGCATGACCGTGGTTTTGCTTTGTGTTCTTTGCGCTCGCAAGTATTGAGCCGTTATTACATCCAAGTGCCAGTAACCGATTCAGTAGACAACTGGTCTGATGAGGCATTTTGGGCTGAACTCAAACTCAGATTGCCTGCTGAGGTGGCCGAGCAATTGATAACTGGCGCTACGATCGAAAAATCTATAGCGCCTCTTCGTTCCTATGTGGCTGAGCCTATGCGTTATGGCAATTTGTTTTTAGCAGGCGATGCTGCCCATATCGTTCCGCCTACAGGTGCGCGTGGCCTCAATACCGCTGGCTCGGATATCTTCTATCTTTACAACGGATTAGTAGACTTTTATAAGAAGAATGATGCAACCGGTTTAGAGCAGTATTCAGAAAAAGCGCTAGTGCGCGTTTGGAAGGCGCAAAGGTTTGCTTGGTGGATGACCACCATGTTGCACACTTTTCCGGACACGCCTGATTACGACCAAAAATTAAAAGAAATTGATATGTCGTATTTGTTTTCGTCTGACGCCGCGCTGAGTTCGTTGGCAGAAAACTATGTGGGCTTGCCCTACTAAGCATGCTTTTCTGGTTTAAGTCCAAAGTCGTAGTGCAATAAATCCCAAGACTTGGGCGCTGGTGTGTTGTCTGGGTAGACGGGTGCAGTGCTCTTTTTGAGGTCTGCAATTAGGCTTTTCTTCACGCCAAACACTGCGTCACTTTCTAACCAAGGGTCACCCGCTAAGAACACATGCGTGACAAGGGTTTCATAGCCCTGGGACGACACATGGAAGTGCACGTGGGCCGGACGCATGTAATGTCGTTTAGTGGCATCTAATAGTTTTCCTACAGGACCATCGTTGGGGATGGGGTAGCTAGAAGGAACAATCGTTTTAAACCAGAAGCGACCATCGGCATCCGATTTAAATTGCGCACGCATTTTGGGTTCACCATGGAGTTCGGGTTTTTGTGCGTCGTATAAGCCTTCTGCATCGGTATGCCACATATCGATGATGGCGCCCACAATCGGGCTGCCGTCTGGCGCTTTGATCGATCCTTCAATAAAAATCGGATCGCCTTCGTCTTCAGGCACCAAAGTAGCGCCATTCGCCGTCAATTTATGTTCGCCTAAATAGAAGGGCCCTAAGACCGTAGTTTCTGTAGTGCCTTCAGGCATTCTGTGGTTGATCGCATCGACCAACATAGACACACCAAATACATCGGATAACAAAATGAATTCTTGGCGACGGTCGTCACACATATGGCCAGTCTTGGTTAAAAAATCAATCGCCTCTACCCATTCGTCTTGGGTAAGTTCCACTTCTTTGACGAAAGCATGTGCATGGCGCGTGATGGCTTGTACGATTTGCTTGAGTCGTGGGTTATCACAGGCCCCAAATCTATCTACAACGGCATCTGTCAGATTGTGTTCGGTGAA
>JBAXNJ010000093.1:0-6424 GCA_037133815.1 Betaproteobacteria bacterium | reverse complement strand
GCAAGTTTTGCAACCTTGCAAGACAGCACTGGACGGATTCAAATTTACATCACCCGTGACGACGTAAACGAAGACCTCTATGCAGACTTTAAGCACTGGGATCTCGGCGACATCATTGCCTGCGAGGGTAAGTTGTTTAAAACCCGTATGGGTGAGTTGTCCATACACGCCTCCAGCATCCGCATGCTGACCAAAAGTTTGCGGCCTATGCCGGATAAGTTTCATGGCGTCAATGACCAAGAAATCAAATACCGCCAACGCTATGTTGATTTGATGATGGACGAGACTGCGCGCACCCGTTTTGTGGCGCGTAGCAAAGCAGTCAGCGGAATTCGAGACTTCATGGTGCAACACAACTTCCTCGAAGTTGAAACACCGATGTTGCATCCCATTCCAGGTGGCGCCAATGCCAAGCCTTTTGTTACGCACCATAACGCACTTGACCAAGAGATGTTTTTGCGCATTGCGCCTGAGTTGTATTTAAAGCGTTTGATTGTGGGTGGCTTTGAGCGCGTATTTGAAATCAACCGTAACTTCCGCAACGAAGGCATTTCGGTTCGGCACAACCCCGAGTTCACCATGATGGAGTTCTACGCGGCCTATTGGAATTACCAAGACCTAATGACTTTCACAGAAGCATTGATTCGCGATGCCGCTGAAAAAGCTGTGGGCACTTTGATGCTTACCTACGACGGCAAACCCGTTGACCTAAGCCAACCGTTTGAGCGTCTCACCATCCGCGAAGCTATCTTGAAACACACCGAAGCAGGAGATAACGTTAACAACGCTAACTGGCTGTCCAACCAATTGAAGAAGCTAGGCTTCAAAGAAGAGAAAGACAAACTCTCCACCCGTAGCTTGGCCAGTTTGCAAGTGATGTACTTTGAAGAGACTGTTGAGGACAAACTCTGGCAACCTACATTTATTTGCGAGCACCCTGTGGAGATTTCTCCGCTTGCGCGCGCCAGCGATACACACCCTGACGTGACAGAACGTTTTGAGCTCTACATCACCGGCCGCGAGTTCGGTAATGGCTTTAGTGAGTTGAACGACGCAGAAACACAAGCTGCGCGTTTTCATGCGCAAGTTGCCGCTAAAGACAGTGGTGATGATGAAGCGATGTTCTACGACCATGACTTTGTGCGCGCCCTGGAATACGGCATGCCTCCAACAGGAGGATGCGGCATTGGCATTGATCGATTGATGATGTTGCTCACTGACAGCCCCAGCATTCGCGATGTCATCTTGTTTCCCGCGTTGCGACACGAGGCTTGATTTAAAAGTGGATGGTTTAAAAATTTAAGATAGGTTTAACTTTTATTTAGTAATACTTAATTGCTACTAGTAATTATTTTTTAGTATTAAATAACTTAATTTATATATGTTCGTGTAGCATCTCGCCCTTTGAAACTGGGTGGGTATCTTGCGTAAATTGACAAAGCGTGAAATAGAAATCTTGCGGTGGACTGCGCAAGGAAAATCGTCCGAAGAGATTGCCAACATCTTGCACTTGTCTGTCAACACCATCAATTACCACATCAAGAAGTCCACTGCCAAACTTGGAGCCACCAATAAAACAGCTGCAGCTGTTAGTGCCGCACTGCTAGGTCTTTTAAATTAATTTGTAAAGACTACCAAAGTTGGTAGTTGTTCTTTAGCAATACTTTTGATTTAATACTTTCTGTTACGTAAATTTTTACCGTGGCTTACTTACAGAAAGTTCCCCGATGGCTGGCGCGCAAAATTTAGACTGGAAACCCAACGCACTCACGCTTGAGCAAGTACAAGCCGTGCTGACGCATCACCGAGAAATCAACATCGACTTTGTGATCAGCGTTTTTGCTTTGTGCTTGGGTAAAAAGAACCGCAAAAAGAAGCCACCGTCACTTGCAGCTTTGCGTCAAGACCGTCACAAACTCGGCGGGTTGACTTCTGGCTTTTGATCGTCGTCCTGTGTCACTTCACCATCAGGCGAGTTTTTACGCCCTTCACGTTCTTTGAGTTTTTCTTCTTTTTTCTTCTTCTTAGCCAATTCGCGTTGGCGTTTTTCGTAGTTGTAGTTAGGAGCTGCCATGGTTTATTTTTTCTCGATAGGTGGTTTGCACTCGTGGCAAAAAAAGGCCAGTGACCCAGCAAAGCGGCGCTGGCTCCCCAAACGACGGGGTTTGTGTAAGCCACATTTCATACACGACATGGTCTCCCCCACTTTTCCCATGCCTATAAAGGGTGAGCCGTTCTCACGGCTCGTGAAACGCAGCCCGCTGTCGCTAACTTCGTTTTTTCCATTCTTTGTCGCCATCTTCGCTTTCGTTAGTGTGGCGAACTACATTGCATGCTAGGGCAACAAGTCCAAGGCCCGCACATAGGCGGGGTCTGTCATCAGCGCATCCCAAGCTAGCGGAGAATTTTTAGGCAACAAGGCTTGGCGTCGTATTTCACTCGCCTCACTTGCTATCCAATGGTGTTTGAGCAATTCTTCTGCCAAACCGTCGAGCATGGCGTCTACCGCATGTCCATCGCCCAGACTCTGATTACACAACAAAACCAAATCGCAACCCGCATTGAGCGCCGCCATGCCAGCTTGGGCAAAACTGACTTCTCGTCCTTGGATCATGCGTGCACCAGCCATCGACAAATCATCACTAAAAACAGCGCCGTTGAAATGCAAACGGCCACGCAAAATATCTTGCAACCAATAGGACGAAAAACCTGCAGGCAATGCATCTACTTTTTCATAAATGACATGCGCAGGCATCACGCTAGTAAGTGTCGTACTCAGCCACTGGTAAGGTAAAGCGCAATCGTTCAGAATAGTCGAAAGACTGCGCGTATCCACCGGTATGTCGACATGCGAGTCTGCACGCACTTTGCCGTGGCCTGGAAAATGTTTGCCGCAGTTGGCCATACCCGCTTGCAACAAACCGTGCATCACACTTTTGGCTAACGCAGAAGCTACACGCGGGTCACGGTGAAAAGCGCGGTCGCCAATCACACCACTTTTGCCATGGTCTAAATCGAGCACAGGTGTGAAACTGAAGTCCACGCCACAAGCTCTTAACTCACTTGCCAACACATAACCGCATGCAGTCGCAGCATCCATAGCTGCCAGAGCACCACTGCCTTTATGGAATGCGCCACGTACCGATTTACTGTCTTGCATCCAAAGTTCGCCTAAGGCACGCATAGGCGGTAGGTGCGTGAATCCATCGTTACGAAACCGCTGTACACGCCCACCTTCGTGGTCAACGCAAATCAGTGCATCGCTACGTACTGCTTTGATATCCGCACACAGTTGCGTGAGTTGGGTGCGACTTCGCCAATTGCGACCAAACAAAATTACCCCGCCAGTCATTGGATGGCGCAAGCGTTGTTTGTCCAACGCTGTCAGTTGTGTGCCTGCAATATCCAGTATTAAAGGAGCATGGTGGCTCATGGAACAATTTTCTCCACCACGACATAACTGGTGGCGTAGTCAGACTCATCGCTGACACTCACATGCGCACGCAAGCTATGTGCTTCAAACCAGTCTTTCAATGCACCATGCAGGGTGATGACTGGTTGCCCCGTTGCTAAATTCGATAGCTCGCATGCGCGCCAAGTCATCGGCATGCGCATACCCAAGCCTATGGCTTTGCTAAATGCCTCTTTGGCAGAAAAACGCGTGGCCACGTAACGCACACCGCGGTCTGGCCAACGCGCACTGCGTTTATGCCAAATAGCAATCTCTCGGTCGGACAATACTTTTTGCGCAAAACGTTCGCCGTACTTAGCGAGAGACGTGCGAATGCGACGGATGTCGCAGATATCGGTGCCCACCCCATAGATCATGCTTGCAAACACTCCCTATAGGCACGCACTGCATTGGCATAACCCATTTCTAGTGCGTCACCAATCAATGCATGTCCAATCGATACTTCAGCCACTTTGGGTACAGCTTGCACAAAAGCGTGCAAATTGTCTAAATTCAAATCATGTCCTGCGTTGACACCTAAGCCTGCTGCTATTGCAGCTTGCGCAGTCAGTGTAAAACTCTTCAAAACATTCGCTTGCTGTTGCGTTCCAAATGCGCGCGCATAGCTCTCTGTATAGAGTTCTACACGGTCTGCACCGATAGCTTTGACAGATTGCATCACTTGCTGCGCGGTCTTTGCGTCTGCGATAGGGTCCATGAATAAGCTGACACGAACGCCTAACGATTTAGCAGAGGCAATCAAGGGCTCCAATCGTTTGGCATCTTGCGGAAAGTTCCAGCCATGGTCGCTGGTGAATTGGCCTTCGCTATCTGGCACAAAAGTCGTTTGTTGCGGACGCACTTTACGAACAAAGTCCATCAGGTTGTGGAATGGGTTGCCTTCGATATTGAATTCACGATCGGGCCAAGCCTTGAGTAATTCAGCCAATGCAAATACATCGTCTGCCCGCATGTGTCGCGCGTCGGGACGGGGATGCACGGTAATGCCAGCAGCACCTGCTTCTAAACACAACAAAGCAGCGCGCGTCACACTGGGAATGCCAAGGTGACGCGTATTGCGCACCAAAGCCACCTTGTTCAGGTTGACCGATAGCGCAGTGTGAGAAGCAGATTGAGACATAAGAGGAGTCAGAGCGTTTGTAAATCCACCATCATTTGGCGCGTACGCAAGGTGTGAACCCCGCAATGGTAGTGCACCAAAGCGCGCAATTGGGCTTGCAAGGTATTGCGTTGGTCTGCTGGTAGTTCTGCACATACACGCAAGGTGGCGGCCATGGGCGATGTATCTTCCAAGCTGCCTTGCAATGCTTGCCAAACCGATGCATCAATACCGTTGCTCTCATGCGAGGCAAGACTACGCAAACCACCTTCCGCAACCAAGCTGTAAGCGGTATTGGCTTGCAGAGGCGCCAAAGTGAGTGTTTGCAAATCCAAATTGGGCAACAAGCCAATATCGCGTAACAAGAGCAACTCAAATGCACGCAATGCAGGGGCAATCGTGCCGTCATGCCCAGCCGCCAACACTTGCACCACTTGGGCATACAAATCAAACAAGCGTGGATGCGGATCATCACGCGCTAGCAAACGCAACAGCAACTCATTGATGTAATAGCCAGACAACAATGCCTCACCCATCGGCATGATGTGCCCGCCTACCCACTCTGCCACTTTGAGCGTTCGAATCTCAGCGTCACCGCTGTAACTGATAGCGAGCGGTTGCAATGGCAACAAGACTGGACGGAAATTAGAACTCGGCCGCTTAGCGCCTTTGGCGACCAAGGCTACCCGACCGTGATGGCGGGTAAAGGTTTCAAGGATGAGACTGGACTCACTCCAGTCGTAACGGTGTACGACAAAAGCCGGTTCGGCGTGGATGCGGGTCTTACTCGTAGCCAAAGCTACGCACCCGAGCTTCGTCGTCAGCCCAACCCGAACGCACCTTGACCCAAAGTTCTAAAAACACTTTGGCGTCGAATAATTTTTCGAGTTCTGTACGTGCCTCAGTACCCATACGTTTGAGGCGTTCGCCTTTGTCGCCAATCACCATGGCTTTGTGGCCATCACGCTCCACCACAATGGTGGCGGCAATCCGCACCATGCGTTTCACGCCTTTGGTTTTGCCAGGCTCTTCTTCAAACTTGTCGATGATCACGGTAGAGGTGTAAGGCAACTCGTCACCTGTTAAGCGAAAGAGTTTTTCACGCACCATCTCAGCTGCCATGAATTTTTCGCTGCGATCGGTCAATTCGTCGGAGCCATAGAACCAGGCTTGTTCGGGCAAGTATTTTTCACAAATACCAAGCAACCGTTCCACGTCTTTGGTATTTTTGGCCGACATGGGCACAAACTCAGCAAACGCATGGCGTTGCTGCATATCTTGTAACCATGCGGGCACAGCATCGCGGCTTTTGACGGTATCTAATTTGTTCGCCACCAACAATGTAGGAATACCAGGGGCCAACAAAGCCAAGACTTTAGCGTCTGCTGGCGTGAAACTGCCGGCTTCGACCACCAGCAAAACCAAGTCCACATCGCCCACCGCGCCTTGCACGGTTTTGTTGAGCGACTTGTTCAAGGCGTTGCTGTGTATGGTTTGGAACCCCGGCGTGTCTACAAAGACAAACTGTGCACTACCTTCGGTACGCATACCGGTGATGCGATGGCGGGTAGTTTGTGCTTTGCGCGAGGTGATGCTGATTTTTTGACCCACCAATGCATTGAGCAAAGTAGATTTACCCACATTGGGCTTTCCAACGATGGCGATCAAACCACAGCGTTGGTCTTCTGGCGCGACCAACACGGGGCTTACTGTGACGCGCTTACCTTTGCTCGCATTGAGCATGGCGTTGATATCGTCCGCGCTCTGTGGGGTGGCGTCTGGGGTTTGTGTCATGGGGACTCTTTGAGAACTTGCAACATGGCCGCTGCGGCGGCTTGCTCTCCTGCTCGGCG
>JBAXNJ010000092.1:0-6429 GCA_037133815.1 Betaproteobacteria bacterium | reverse complement strand
AAAGAGCGAAGCTCGGAGCCACATCAGACACTGGCCGCTTGACTTTGCGAAGCGAAATAAACGTACCAGAATCAGTATATGTAGCAGCAGAAATTAAAAGCGCGAAAACCAAAAGAACTAAGCGACAGAATCCTCAACCGACTGCTGCAAAGCCCACATCCCCGCATACCGCCCATCCATAGCCAGCAAATCAGCATGTGCGCCCCGCTCCACAATCCGCCCATCCTCCAACACCAAAATCTCATGCGCATCCACCACCGTAGACAACCGATGCGCAATCACCAAAGTCGTTTTGTTATGCGCTGCAGTTTGCAACTCTCCTTGGATAGCCCGCTCATTGGCGCTATCCAGAGCTGAAGTAGCCTCATCAAAAATCATAATCGGCGGATTCTTCAAAAGCGTCCGCGCAATCGCCACGCGCTGTTTCTCACCTCCCGATAGCTTCAACCCCCGCTCCCCCACCATCGTGTCATAACCCTTAGGAGTTGACACAATAAAGTCATGAATTCGCGCGGCACGCGCAGCCTCTTCTACTTGCGCCGGTGTGGCAGACGTATTGCCGTAAGCAATGTTGTAGCGCACCGTGTCATTAAACAAAACAGTATCTTGCGGAACAATGCCAAGAGCACGACGCAAACTATTTTGGGTCACGCTACGAATATCTTGCCCGTTAATCGTGATGCGTCCACCTGTGACATCGTAAAAACGAAACATCAAACGCGCCAAGGTAGATTTACCAGCGCCAGAAGGTCCAACCACAGCAACTGTTTTGCCCGCAGGAATTTCAAAACTGATGCCATGCAAGATGGGTCTGGCAGCTTCGTAAGCAAACACTACATTCTCGAACAGAACGGTAGGCGCTTCCAATAACTGCAACGGGGACGCATTAGGTGAGTCAGC
The DNA here is from genome assembly GCA_037133815.1 of Betaproteobacteria bacterium. GTDB lineage: Bacteria > Pseudomonadota > Gammaproteobacteria > Burkholderiales > Burkholderiaceae_C > Limnohabitans. The sequence goes on along the minus strand of JBAXNJ010000092.1, from coordinate 5,529 downwards.
AATTTCACGCTCTTTCTCCAACAAACTAAACATACGGTCTAAGTCCGTCAAGCTTTGCTTGATCTCACGGTAAAGCACGCCTAAAAAGTTCAGCGGAATATAGAGCTGGATCATGAAAGCGTTGATCATTACCAAGTCGCCCAAGCTCATACGTCCATCGACTACGCCTTGCGTGGCGCGCCACAGCATGCCTATCAATGCAATTGCAATGATGAGTTGCTGCCCAGTATTGAGAACAGACAAAGACGTCTGAGCTTTTAATCGTGCACGCCGCAAAGCTTCTAAGCTTTTGTCATAGCGCGCAGATTCAAATCCTTCGTTGTTGAAATACTTGACCGTTTCATAGTTCAACAATGAATCTACGGCTTTGGTATGGGCTGCAGAGTCAAACTCATTGGCCATACGCCGGTATTGGGTGCGCCACTCGGTCACGCCAATAGTGAAGATGATGTAGAGCACCAAGGCTGTCAGAGTAATACCGGCAAACCACACATCAAACTTCACCGCCAAGATGCCCAAAACCAAGGCCACTTCTATTAGCGTTGGGACTACGCTGTAAAGCGAGTAAGAAATCAGTGACTCAATGCCGCGTACACCGCGTTCAATATCGCGTGTCATTCCACCTGTTTGTCGCTCCAAATGAAAACGCAAACTCAGGCCATGCAAATGCTCAAAAGTCTCTAAGGCGATTTGTCGTGCAGCACCTTGTGTAGCCTTAGCAAAAACGAGTTCGCGCAATTCTGTAAAAGCAGATACAGATAAACGTAATAGGCCGTATGTGACCAACATCGCCACGGGCACCACCAACACGGCTTGCGGATCATTGGGCTTGAATGACATCGCGTCAATCAAATCCTTGAGTAACAAGGGCACGCTCACGTTAGCGAGTTTTGCGCACACCATAAAGGTTAGCGCAGCCATTACCCGCCATTTATAAGTCCATAAGTAAGGAAGTAGGCGTTTAACGGTTTCTCGGTCCGAGCGTTGCTTTGAAGGGGCACCTAAAGGTGCGGGTTCAGTAGAAGGAGCGTGTGAAAGGTGGCGCATGGATGAAAGGCTTTAAACCACGAGGTTAACCGACCAAGCACTTCACATCATGTGCCTCACGAGACAATATAAGCACCACTGGCTGTAGAGAGCAGTTCACCTTGGGTACCGCGCAGGCTCATTTGTGTGAATCCGATGCGTGACCCCACACGCAAAGCCTCAGCTCGCACATCAAAGAATTCACCAATCGCTGGACCCATATAGTCGACACGCAAATCGATAGTGCCGATCTTTAAAAACCGTGCAATGCGTTGCTCAGGCGTTTCATCCAAATGCTTCATGGTGATGTTGACCATGCAGGCCAAACCGCCCAAGGTGTCCAAAGCAGCGCTAGTCACACCACCATGTAAGCGGTTGTAGGAGAAATGTCCGACCAACTCTGGACGCATATGAATACGTCCCGTCAACACGTTTGCACTCACGCCAGTAAGTTTTAAACCAATGACATGGTTAAAAGTAATTTTCTCTTCGACTAACTGGCGTAATGCTTCGATGAATACTGGCTCAAACGGTGCGTCATATTGGATGTTCTGCATCACGAATCATTGGCTCATATTTTTGAAAAATCGGGACGGCGTTTTTCCATAAACGCGCCAAAGGCTTCTAGTGCTGCTGGCTCTTTGAGCATGCGGGTAAAAATCGCGCCCTCTTCTGCCATTTGTTTTTTGACTAGCTCTGCTTGGCCTTGCTTCATTAACCGCTTTGTCTCCAACAACGACAACAAAGGTTTTAGTGCTAATTTATGAGCTTGCGCTTGTGCGTAGCTATTGACTTCAGTGGGTGGCACCACCCGATTGACCAAGCCCACCTCTAACGCCGCTTCGGCCATAAAGGGCTCGCCCATCATCAACACTTCTGCTGCCCGGTGGTAGCCCATCATCTGGGGCACTAATAAGGTGGAGGCCGCTTCTGGACAAATGCCTAAATTCACAAACGGCATAGAAAACGCGGCGTTGTCACCCGCATAGACCAAGTCGCAATGGAGCAACATGGTGGTGCCAATACCCACAGCAGGACCGGCTACTGCCGCCAATATAGGTTTGGTAAATGTCGAGATATTGCGCAAGAAGTGAAACACAGGCGAATCTTGGTCAGACGGAGGCTTGTTTAAAAAATCTGCAATGTCGTTACCAGCACTAAAAATTGTCTCGTGGCCCTGGAAAAGCACTACGCGTACAGACGCATTTTTCTCAGCATCCACCAAAGCTTGCGCCATAGCTGCATACATAGCGGAGGTGATTGAATTTTTCTTTTCAATGCGGTTGATGGTGATGGTCAGCACGCCTTGCTCGAGATGGCTCAGTATTTCCGTCATAAGTTAGTCTTTCTGTGTATCAAATAAGCTGGTTGATGGATTATTTAATGGAATTTTTGATGCGCCGTAGCGTTTCAAAATGTTTTCAAAGCCTTTGGCTGTGTGAGTTAATGATTGCGAGGTTTTTAAAAAACGGGCTTCGTAGTGCAACGCCAAAATCAAGCCATGGATTTCAAACACCATTTGGGGCGCATCGATGTCTGCATCTAGGTGCCCCTCTTCTTTGGCTTGTAAAACAGCGCGCAACATCGCAGCCAGCCATGTGTTGACAGAACTTGCCAAAGCATCTCTGACGGGGCCTGGACGGTCATCAAACTCAGCTGCGCCGCTGATATAGAGGCAACCTGAATCAATCTCGGTCGAGGTGCGCTTAGTCCAGTTGCTAAACAAAGCCACCAACCTTGGCAAGCCTCTGGCTGCATCGATCGCGGGGTAAAACACCTCGGCTTCAAAACGCTCATGGTATGCGCGTACGACGGAGAGTTGCAACTCTTCACGCGAACCGAAATGGGCGAATACACCCGACTTGCTCATGCGGGCCACTTCGGCCAAGGCGCCAATACTCAAGCCCTCTAAACCTATTTGGGTGGCGAGACCCAAAGCCGCTTCCACAATAGCCGCCTTGGTTTGCTGGCCTTTGTGCGCTGCGCGTTGGTCGCTATCGACAGGTTTGAGATTCGACATGAGCCTAGAAAAATAGAACGATCGTTCTATTTTGCACGAAATTTCCCCCTAAACTTCCCACCCATGGAATCAACCCGCATACTCGCCATACGACATGGCGAAACCGCTTGGAACGTAGATACACGCATCCAAGGACAACTCAATATTGGCTTGAACGACACAGGCCTTTGGCAAGCAAAGCAAGTTGGCAAGGCACTGGCGGATGAACCGATTGCTGCGATTTACAGCAGTGACTTAGACCGTGCGTTCACTACTGCTAAGTCGATCGCCCAATCCAACCATTCTCTTAATCAGACATCTGGGCAAACCTATACCGTCCAACCCCACACCGGTTTGCGCGAACGCCACTTTGGCCACTTCGAAGGCATGACATGGGCGGAGATAGAAGAACAATGGCCCACCGACGCCAAGCTATGGCGTTCCCGTGACCCGCACTGGTCGCCGCAAGGGGGGGAGTCTTTGGTAGTTCTCAACGAACGTATTACGCAATGTGTTCACGCGATTGCCAGCGAACACTTGGGCGAACAAATTGTGTTAGTTGCGCATGGTGGCGTGCTAGATGTTCTTTACCGATTAGCCACTGGCCAAGACACACAGGCACCTCGCACTTGGCATTTGGGCAATGCCGCCATCAACCGTTTGCTTTGGACGCCTGAGGGTCTGAGCCTTATAGGCTGGGGCGATGTAGCGCACTTGCAAGAGGCGCAAATTGCGTCGCGTGATGAGTCGACTAGTTAAAGCTATTCTGTAAATAACTCGCCAGCTGCTTTGGGTGGCACCACGCCTAAATGCCGATAGGCCGCTACCGTTGCAATGCGTCCACGCGGTGTACGTTGTAAATAGCCTTGCTGGATGAGATAGGGTTCAATCACATCTTCAATCGTGTCACGCTCTTCGCCAATGCTGGCAGCGATATTGTCTAAACCCACTGGGCCACCATCAAAACGGTGGATCACGGCCTCTAACAATTTGCGGTCCATCAAATCGAAACCTTGTGGATCTACATCGAGCATGGCCAAAGCTTTGTTTGCCATTTCTTGGGTAATACGCCCATTACCTTTGACTTCGGCATAGTCACGCACTCGGCGCAACAAACGGTTGGCGATGCGTGGTGTGCCGCGTGAACGCTTGGCGATTTCAATGCCACCTTCTACATCCAAGGGTGTTTTGAGCAAGCCCGCACTCCGCACCACAATGCGCTGCAATTCTTCCGCCGTATAAAACTCTAAGCGCGAGACGATGCCAAAACGATCACGCAGTGGGTTGGTCAACATGCCCGCACGGGTGGTGGCACCGACCAAGGTGAAAGGTTGCAAATCTAATTTGATGCTGCGCGCTGCAGGACCTTCACCAATCATGATGTCGATTTGATAGTCCTCTAGGGCGGGGTACAAAATTTCTTCGACCACGGGAGAGAGGCGGTGAATCTCGTCGATAAATAAAACGTCGTTGCGCTCTAGCCCCGTCAACAATGCAGCGAGGTCTTTGGGTTTTTCTAATACGGGGCCACTGGTAGATCGTAAGTTGACCCCCAACTCTTGCGCAATGATGTGGCTCAAGGTGGTTTTACCCAAACCGGGTGGGCCAAACAACAACACATGGTCCATGGCTTCGCCGCGTTTTTTGGCGGCGCCAATAAAAATCTCTAACTGCTCACGCACCTTGGTTTGACCCACATATTCTTGTAAAAGCTTGGGGCGCAAAGCGCGTTCAATCGCTTCCTCGTTAGGCGAGGTGGGTGCAGCAGACACTACGCGCGGTGCAGGCACAAAGTCGTCGCCAAAGTTATCGGTTTGAATACTCATGCTTGAGAGTTATTGTTTTGCTGTGTTGAACACAACACGGTATCGCAGTTAGTCATTTTTATTTAGCCAAAGACTTCAAAGCCAATTTGATACCTTCACTCACACCCACATCTGCAGGCAAGGCTTTGAATACACTGGCCGCCTCTTTGTCGTTGTAACCTAGTGCCAGCAATGCCTGCAAGATATCGTTTTGGTGACTAGAGGCGCCAGCAGTGCTAGGACCCAGATCAGCGCCCAACTTACCTTTGAGTTCCAACAACAAACGTTCGGCAGTTTTTTTGCCAATGCCTGGTACCTTGGTTAAACGCGCTGGCTCTTGCTCAGATACAGCACGCGCCAATTCATCGACGCCCATACCACTCAAAACCCCCAATGCGGTACGCGGTCCGACACCAGAAATTTTGATGAGCAAGCGAAACGTGCTGCGCTCAGCAGCGGTTTGAAAACCATACAAGATTTGCGCATCTTCACGCACTGCAAAGTGGGTCAACAGAGAAACGCGCTCGCCAGTGGCCGGCAAATTGTAGAAAGTGGTCATGGGCACGTCGACTTCGTAGCCCACGCCGTTGCAGTCCACCAAAATTTGCGGTGGATTCTTTTCTAACAGGATGCCGGTTAACTTACCTATCATTGGGGAACCTTTTTTGAGATTATCGACTTGATTCTTCGCCACACCTT
>JBAXNJ010000091.1:0-6466 GCA_037133815.1 Betaproteobacteria bacterium | reverse complement strand
ACGCGCAAAAAGTGCCTGACAACTTGGCTGAACTCGGACGTCTGACACTCTTGCCCGACACCAACATCATCAAGCTGCCCAACATCAGCGCCTCGGTCCACCAATTGGTCGGTTGCATCAAAGAATTACAAGGCAAGGGGTACAAACTTCCAGACTTTCCTGAAGATCCCAAAACCGACGAAGACAAAGCCATTCGAGCGCGCTATTCCAAATGTTTAGGCAGCGCTGTGAACCCCGTTTTGCGAGAAGGTAACTCTGACCGCCGTGCCCCTGCTGCGGTTAAAAACTACGCGCGCAAACGCCCCCACAGCATGGGCGAGTGGAGCATGGCTTCGCGCAGTCACGTCGCGCACATGAAACACGGCGATTTTTACCATGGCGAAAAATCGATGACGCTCGACAAAGCGCGCGAAGTCAAGATGGATCTTGTGACCAAGAGCGGCAAAACCATGGTGCTCAAGCCCCTGACCAAATTGCAGGCCGGCGAAATCATCGACAGCATGTTCATGAGTAAAAAAGCTTTGTGCGATTTCTACGAAGAGCAATTCGAAGATGCCCGCAAAACCGGCATGATGCTGTCCTTGCATGTCAAGGCCACCATGATGAAGGTGTCGCACCCCATCGTCTTCGGCCACGCTGTGCGCATCTTCTATAAAAAAGCATTTGCAAAACACGGCAAACTGTTTGACGAACTCGGTGTCAACGTGAACAACGGTTTGGTAAATCTTTACGAAAAGTTGGACACTTTGCCGGCGGATCAGCATGACGAAGTCATCCGCGACCTGCACGCTTGTCACGAACACCGCCCTGAATTGGCGATGGTCGATTCAGCCAAAGGCATCTCTAATTTGCATGCGCCGAACGACGTGATCGTTGACGCATCTATGCCCGCCATGATCCGCATCGGCGGCAAGATGTGGGGCGCTGATGGTAAGCCTAAAGATACCAAGGCTTTGATTCCAGAAAGCACCTTTGCACGTATTTACCAAGAGGTCATCAACTTCTGTAAAACCAACGGCAACTTCGACCCCACCACTATGGGCACCGTGCCTAACGTGGGTTTGATGGCGCAGCAAGCCGAAGAATACGGCTCACACGACAAAACCTTTGAAATCAGCGAAGCAGGCCAAGCCCGCATCGTAGACATCGCCACAGGCGAAGTGTTGTTGTCGCAAAACGTGGAAGAAGGCGACATTTGGCGCATGTGCCAAGTCAAAGATGCGCCGATTCGCGATTGGGTGAAGTTGGCCGTCACCCGGGCTCGCAATTCAGGTATGCCTGCTGTGTTCTGGTTGGACCCCTACCGTCCGCATGAAAATGAGTTGATCAAAAAGGTCGAACTTTATTTGAAAGACCATGACACAACTGGCCTAGACATCCAACACCTGTCGCAAGTGCGCGCCATGCGTTACACCCTGGAACGTGTGGTGCGTGGCATGGACACCATCTCGGTGACCGGCAATATCTTGCGTGACTACCTCACCGATTTATTCCCCATCATGGAACTCGGCACCAGTGCCAAGATGCTCTCCATCGTGCCTTTGATGGCGGGTGGTGGCATGTATGAAACTGGCGCCGGCGGTTCAGCGCCTAAGCACGTTACGCAACTGGTGGAAGAAAACCATTTACGCTGGGACTCACTCGGTGAGTTCTTGGCATTGGCCGCCAGCGTGGAAGAGTTGGGCATCAAAACCAACAACCCAAAAGCCCAAATTTTGGCCAAAACCTTGGACACCGCCACCGGCAAATTGTTGGACAACAACAAGAACCCCTCCACCAAAACGGGTGAGCTGGATAACCGTGGCAGTCAGTTCTATTTGGCACTGTATTGGGCCCAAGAGTTGGCTGTGCAAAACGACGACAAAGATTTGCAAGCGCACTTCACTCCCTTGGCCAAAGCCTTGGCAGCGAACGAACAAAAAATTGTGGATGAACTCAAGGCCGTTCAAGGCAAATCGGTGGACATCGGCGGTTACTACATGCCTGATCAGACCAAAGTGGTCGCAGTAATGCGACCCAGTGCCACGCTGAACGCCACATTAGCGGCTGCGTAATTGTTAATACTCGGAATCGAATCCTCTTGTGACGAAACTGGGGTTGCTTTAGTAGAGGGCGGGGCGCATGCTATTGCGCAACTGCTATCGCATGCGCTTTACAGCCAAATCGCTATGCACCAAGCATATGGCGGAGTTGTTCCTGAGTTAGCTAGTCGCGACCATATTCGCCGTGTGATTCCTTTGACGCGCGAAGTTATGGCCAAGTCGCATAAAACCTTGGCTGATATAGACGTCGTCGCCTACACCCGAGGCCCTGGATTGGCTGGCGCCTTGCTGGTGGGTGCTGGTGTTGCATGTGCGCTGGGCGCGTCTTTGCAAAAACCTGTGATCGGCGTCCACCACTTAGAGGGGCATTTGTTGTCGCCTTTTTTAAGTGCCGATCCACCTGAATTTCCTTTTGTAGCCTTGTTGGTGTCGGGCGGTCACACCCAGTTAATGCGCGTCGATGGTGTGGGGCAATACATCTTGTTGGGTGAAACGATTGATGACGCCGCCGGCGAAGCTTTCGATAAATCGGCCAAGCTTTTAGGCCTTGGCTATCCAGGTGGCCCTGCTTTGTCAAAGTTGGCGGAGTCGGGTGACCCAACCGCCTTTAAATTACCCCGTCCTTTGTTGCACAGCGGAAACTTGGATTTTTCATTCGCTGGGCTCAAAACAGCAGTGATGACCCAAGCCAAAAAACTGGGTGACGATTTAGACAAGCACAAGGCAGACCTAGCAGCTTCTTCGGAAGCGGCGATTGTCGAAGTCCTTTTGAAAAAATCGCTATCTGCTTTGCAAGAAACGGGGCTAGACCGTTTGGTGGTTGCCGGTGGCGTCGGCGCCAACCGCCATTTGCGCGCGCAACTCAACGCGGCCTGTGCCAAGCGCGGTGTGCGGGTGCATTACCCCGAATTGCATTTGTGCACCGACAACGGCGCCATGATCGCGATGGCTGCGGCGATGCGATTGCAAGCCCAACCTCTGCTGGCGCAGAAGAATTATGGTTTTGATGTCAAGCCGCGTTGGCCGCTTTCAGACTTGTTGTACCAAGTGGCTGCTTGAGTTTTTAATTTTTGATGGTATGCGTCTGTTGAAAAATTAACTTTGCCTATCCCCTGAACTGCGTCAAGCGCAGCAAGTCTAGAAATTACCCAAAAATGCTATACTCTGCGGGCTTTGCTCTCGGGTAAAGCGCACGTTGGGCCAACTTCCACGGCCCAACGCAAGTCAAATATTTAAGGAAAAAACCATGCTGACTGCAAAAATTGCTGAAGTCGTCAAAGACAATGCGCGCGCCGCTAAAGACACAGGTAGCCCTGAAGTGCAAGTTGCACTTTTGACCGCCCGTATCAACGAACTCACCCCCCACTTCAAAACACACGCCAAAGACCACCACGGTCGCCGGGGTTTGTTGCGTATGGTGAGCCGTCGTCGCAAATTGCTTGACTACCTCAAGTCCAAAGACTTCGACCGTTACTCCTCGCTGATCACCAAACTTGGTCTGCGTAAGTAATCGGCTAAGCCCATGACAAACGCCTGAGTTATTTCCATAGCTCAGGCGTTTTGCACTTGTTGCACTTAGCGAGATTCACTCTCGAAAGAACTCGAGGCGCAGATCGAAGCTGTGTCATTCCAAAAAAGAACGCTTTTCTGGAATGGCATCGTGTGCTGCACCGGGTTCCTCCAAAACCATAAGGAAGACACATGTCTATTTTTAATAAAGTTACCAAAACCTTTCAGTGGGGCCAGCATTCGGTCACCATGGAAACCGGCGAAATCGCCCGCCAATCGGGCGGCGCCGTCATCGTCAACATCGAAGACACCGTGGTACTCGCCACCGTCGTCGCATCGAAGTCTGCCAAGCCTGGCCAAGACTTTTTCCCATTGACCGTCGACTACATCGAAAAAACATACGCTGCCGGCAAGATTCCTGGCAGCTTTTTCAAGCGCGAAGCCAAGCCTAGCGAGCACGAAACCCTGACGAGCCGCTTGATCGACCGTCCTATCCGCCCCTTGTTCCCAGAAGGCTTCTTCAACGAAGTCCATGTGGTGGTCCACACCTTGTCGCTCAACCCTGAAGTTGATTCCGATATCGCCGCATTGATCGCTGTGTCCGCCGCACTGGGCGTATCAGGCATTCCATTCAACGGCCCTATCGGTGCAGCCCGCGTGGGTTACATCAACGGCGAATATGTGTTGAACCCAGGCCAAACCCAACGCAAAGACAGCCAGATGGACCTCGTGGTCGCTGGTACCGAATCAGCTGTGTTGATGGTCGAGTCAGAGGCGCTGCAGTTGTCTGAAGAAGTGATGTTGGGCGCTGTGGTCTTTGGCCACGAGCAAGGCAACATCGCGATCAACGCCATCCACGAACTCGTGCGTGACGCTGGCAAACCCGTGTGGGATTGGAAAGCAGCTGAAAAAGACGAGCCTTTGATCGCCAAAGTCGGCGCCCATGCCGACGAAAAGCTCAAAGCTGCTTACCAAATTCGCAATAAGCAAGCCCGTACACAAGCTTGCCGTGAAGCCTATGCCCACACCATGACAGCATTAAAGGCTGATGGCGTGGAATTTGATTCCGTCAAGGTCGAAAGCATGTTGTTCGACATCGAAGCGCGCATTGTGCGTAGCCAAATTTTGGCGGGCGAGCCACGCATCGACGGTCGCGACACACGCACTGTGCGTCCTATCGAAATTCGCAACAGCGTGTTGCCACGCACCCATGGTTCTGCTTTGTTCACACGTGGCGAAACCCAAGCTTTGGTGATCACCACCTTAGGTACCGAGCGTGATGCACAACGTATTGACGCATTGGCAGGCGAGTACGAAGACCGTTTCATGCTGCACTACAACATGCCTCCCTTTGCCACTGGCGAAGTCGGCCGCATGGGTAGCACCAAGCGCCGCGAAATCGGCCATGGTCGTTTGGCCAAGCGCGCTTTAGCCGCTGTGTTGCCAACCAAAGAAGAGTTTCCTTACACCATGCGCGTGGTGTCTGAAATTACAGAATCTAACGGTTCTTCTTCGATGGCGTCTGTCTGTGGTGGCTGTTTGTCCATGATGGACGCAGGCGTTCCTATGAAAGCCCACGTGGCTGGTATCGCCATGGGCTTGATCAAAGAAGCCAACCGCTTCGCCGTGTTGACCGACATCTTGGGTGACGAAGATCATTTAGGCGACATGGACTTTAAAGTAGCCGGTACCACCAACGGCATTACCGCTTTGCAAATGGATATCAAGATCCAAGGTATCACCAAAGAAATCATGCAAGTCGCTTTGGCCCAAGCCAAAGAAGCACGCATGCACATATTGGAAAAAATGCAAGCCGCCATGGGTGAGGCCAAGACCGAAGTGTCTGACTTCGCGCCTAAGTTGTTCACCATGAAGATCAACCCCGAGAAGATCCGTGACGTGATCGGCAAAGGCGGCGCCACCATCCGTGCGTTGACTGAAGAAACCGGCACGCAAATCAATATCGAAGAAGACGGCACCATCACCATCGCTGCGACGGACGGCGCCAAAGCGCAAGAAGCCAAGCGTCGCATCGAAGAGATCACGGCTGAAGTCGAAATCGGCAAAGTCTACGAAGGCCCGATCACCAAGATTTTGGACTTCGGTGCATTGGTCAATTTGTTGCCAGGCAAAGACGGTTTGTTGCACATCAGCCAAATCAGCCACGAGCGTATTGGCAAGGTTACGGACGTTTTGGCTGAAGGCCAAATCGTGCGCGTTAAAGTGCTCGAGACCGACGAAAAAGGTCGCGTCAAGTTGTCTATGAAAGCTTTGATGGAGCGTCCTGAAGCGCCGCCTGCCGACCATGGACATGGCGGCGACCACGACGGCCGCAACCATGACCAAGGCAACCACGGTCATGACCACAAAGACGGCGACCACTCACATTAATTTTTGAGTGACAACATGATGCGCAAGTTGATAGCTGGCAACTGGAAAATGAATGGCAGCCTAACTGCCAACCAGGCCCTATTGTCTGGCATTCAATCGGGCTTATCGTCTGCATTAGGCGGTAAGCAGGCGGATGTAGCGGTGTGTGTACCCGCCATCTATGTGGCGCAGGTGCAACCATTCGTGCATAACACGGGTGTGGCGCTTGGCGTGCAAGATGTGTCGGTCCATGCGCAAGGCGCATATACCGGTGAAACTTCCGCTGCCATGTTGAAAGATTTCGGTGTTCGCTACGCCATAGTCGGCCATTCAGAGCGTCGCCAGTACCAAGGCGAAACAGATGAACAAGTGGCATTGAAAGCAAAAAGCGCTTTGTCGGCAGGCATCACTCCCATAGTTTGCTTAGGTGAAACTTTGGCTGAGCGTGAAGCAGGGCAAACAGAGCCCGTTGTCAAACGTCAACTCGCTGCGGTGATCCATACCAATGGCCACTGCATCAGCGAAATCGTTTTGGCTTATGAGCC
>JBAXNJ010000090.1:0-6520 GCA_037133815.1 Betaproteobacteria bacterium | reverse complement strand
GTGCATGAGCACTAATGGACTACGCAAATAAAAGCATTCACTAAATTTGAATTACCCGCGCAGTTTGGAAGCAACATGCGCGACACGCTCGCCGTAGGCCTTGGCCGTGGCTAAATCGCCCTGTGGAATGTCGGCAGCCGGGCTAGTGGCACCCACTTGCGCCATCAACCCAGAGTTAGAACCAATGCGGTTGATCGTGCCGTCATTCATAGAAGGTTGCCCCACCCAGACCATGCCTTGCTGCATAGACAAAGTGATGAAGTACTGAATCGTGGAGAGCTTGTCGCCACTGGGGCTAGCAGAAATTGTGAAGCCGCCAGCAACTTTGTCTTTCCATGCACTAGAGTACCAGCGCTTAGACGTGGCATCCGCAAATTTCTTGAACTGCCAAGAGGCCATACCCATATAAGTGGGTGAGCCAAAGATGATGGCATCGGCTGCGTCCAATGCGGTCCAGTCAGCGTCAGTGATATTGCCGTCCGCATCAATCGCAATCACTTGCGCCTTAGCGCCTTCCGCCACAAACTGCGCCACGCGCTGGGTATGGCCGTAGCCTGAATGGTAAATAACGACTGTTTTAGTCATGGGAAATCCTGAAGGGTTGAAAAAAAGGGGGAAGCGCTTACTTAAGAATTAAGGCGCCAAATCGAATACCAACACTTCTGCATCCACACCATGCGAAATTGAAATTTGGGTTTCCATGTCCAACATGGCGGCATCTCCAGTTTTCAATGCATGTCCATTGACTTGCACCTCACCGCGCACCAAATGCACATAAGCCTTGCGGCCTGATTGCAAGGCAAGAGTGGCCGTCTCATCTCCATCAAAAAGACCTGCATATAAAGATGCATCCGCATGAACCTTCACCAACGCATCTTTAGGCCCAGCAATTTGACTCAAAGCCCCACGCTTTGAAGCAGGCGGAACCGTTTTTTGTTCATATCCTGGCGCGATGCCGCGCACATTAGGTTCAATCCAAATTTGAAAGAAGTGGGTAGTCTCATTAGGCGCGTGGTTGAACTCACTGTGCATCACCCCAGAGCCGGCGCTCATGCGTTGTACATCGCCAGGTGGAATACCTTCCACATTGCCGATATTGTCTTGGTGCGCCAGCTCGCCCTGCAATACATAACTGATGATCTCCATATCGCGATGCCCGTGGGTACCAAACCCCGAACCCGGCGCAATACGGTCCTCATTGATCACCCGCAAATTACCCCACCCCATAAATTGTGGGTCTTGGTAACCAGCAAAAGAAAAACTATGAAAAGACTTCAACCAACCATGGTCGGCGTAGCCGCGGTCAAGGGATTTGCGAATAGTGATCATGGATTAGTAACTTTGATGAGGGGTGTGCCAATTCGGAGGCGGCATATTACTCGAATGTGATTAACAAAGAGATGTAGGAACAATTGTTCACATGAGGTCGATACCAAAGAAAACAAGATTCATAAAAGACTAAAACAAAAATTCAAGAAAAAAGACAAAACTTCAACCAAGAAGCAAGGCGAGCACAAGGGGCTTGGTGCGAACGACATAAAGCGCAAAGCGCGGAGTCGCACCAAGCCCCTTGTGCTCGCCTTGCGCTACCCGAAAAACGAAATTTCACAAACCTAACCAACAGACACTTAAACTAGCGTCAACCCATCTGTAAACCCCAATCCTCAAGCCACCCCCAAGCGTGTAGAGTCCAAGCCATGACACTCAAAATCGCCATCATCGGCGCCGGCATGGCCGGCATCACCGCTGCACGCACCTTGGTCCAAGCCGGACACCGCGTACACATATTCGAAAAAAGCCGAAGCGCCGCAGGACGCATGTCCACTCGCGAGACCGTATTTGGCACCTTCGACCACGGCACCCAGTACTTCACCGTGCGTGACCCCAGATTCTCTCTAGCCCTGCAAACAGTCGCTGGCACCAAAGAAATATGCCGTCCATGGAGCGCCAGCGCAGTCCGCGTCTTGGACCCAATGGGTCAAGTATTCGAAGCCGCCAAACAAAACCACGATGCACACTTCGTAGCCAGTCCAGGCATGAACGCCTTGGTGCGCCACTGGGCCCAACCTCTTGGCAAAGCCTTGCACCTACTCAACCAAGTGCAACGTATGGAACGCAACGCCAAAGGCCAATGGACAATGCACAGCATCAACGCCAGCACCCGTGCAGAAATTCCTGAAACGCACTCCGGTTTTGACCGAGTACTGCTTGCAGTTCCGTCCGTACAAGCCGAGCAATTACTGCGCAACTCAGGCACGCATGCAAACGACACACATTTCTTAGAGGCGATCAGCAAAGTGCAGGTAGCACCTTGCTGGACGTTGATGCTGGCGTTTCCAAATGCCAGCAACCCCGACCTGCCCCACCTAGGCCCCCAATGGAACGCAGCGCGAAGCACACACCACCGCGTGGCATGGTTGACCCGCGAGTCATCCAAACCCGGACGCGGCAAGATCGAACGCTGGACGGTGCAAGCCAGCGCTGCTTGGTCGCAAGAACATTTGGAAGACGATGCGCCCCGCGTGCAAGCCAAGATGCTGCGCGCTTTCTCCGAACTCACAGGCATTCGTGCAGAACCCAGTTATGCACAAGTGCACCGTTGGCGTTATGCGCAAACCTTGTTGCCATTGGGCGCACCTTTCCAGTTCCATGCCGCAACAGGACTTGGCACCTGCGGGGATTGGCATATCGGCCACCGCGTAGAAGATGCGTTTGTATCAGGCTTAGAACTCGCACTCGCAGTTTGCCATTCGGCACATCGCTTGTAATTTTTTGCGGTGGTGGGCGTGCGCTATATCGGACGATTCGCGCCCTCGCCTACTGGGCCCTTGCATGCGGGTTCATTGGTCGCCGCTTTAGCGAGTTGGTTGGACGCACGCGCACACCATGGGCAATGGTTCGTAAGAATAGAAGACATCGATGCACCGCGCTTTGCTGAAGGCGCAGACCAACACATATTGGAACAACTCGCTACCTGTGGCTTAGTCGCCAACAGCGCGCCCACTTGGCAGTCGCACCACACACATCTTTATGAAACCGCATTAACCCAGTTGATAGACAAAGGTTGGGCTTACCCTTGCGGATGTTCTCGCAAAGAAATAGAAGATGTTTATGTATTGCAAGGCCAAAATTTAGCGCGACATAGTGCTACGGTTTACCCAGGTACTTGTCGCGAGGGCCTCAATGGCAAACCAGCGCGGGCTTGGCGCCTCAATGTGCAAGCTGTGATCGACGCCCTGCACCTGCCACAAACTTTGGAATGGCACGACAGGCGAATGGGGCGTCAACAACAAGACGTAGCCACAGAAGTCGGTGACTTTGTTCTCAAACGTGCTGATGGTTTGTGGGCCTACCAACTCGCTGTGGTGGTTGACGATGCAGATCAAGGCGTCACCCATATCGTGCGCGGCGAAGACTTGCTAGACAACACAGCACGACAAATTTTGTTGCAAAAAGCTTTGGGATTGCCCGCGCCCATTTACATGCACACGCCGCTGGTACTTGGTGAGAACGGTGAAAAACTGAGTAAGCAAAACGGGGCGATGGGTTTGGATTTGCAAGACCCACTTGCGACATTGAATCAGGCAGCTAGGGTGCTAGGGCTCTGGCCTTGTGAGATCTCTGTGGAATATGCATTGCAGAGCTGGGTGCGGTTTTAGCGGGGTAATTGTTGCGCCCACTTCATTGTCCAGCTTCAAGCAAAGTACGCTCAATTTCAGCCTTGAGAGCTTCACGCTCTGGCAGGTAGAGTTGGTATTGCTGCACAAAAAGTTGGCTATTCATGCCGTAGGTAGCGTATTCCACTAGCAATTCATCTTTTTGACGGCTGAGAATGATGCCAATAGGCGGGTTGTCGCTCTCAGTGTTTTCTTCAGCAGCAAAATACCCCATGTATAGATTCATCTGCCCAATATCGTGGTGTTGAACTTCACCTAGTTTGAGGTCTATCAGTACAAAGCATCGCAGGATGCGATGGTAAAAAACAAGATCCACTCTGTAATTGGTGCCGCCTACATTAATTCTGTATTGCCGACCCACAAAGGTAAATCCTTTACCCAACTCCAACATAAAAGGCTGCAGGTGGTCGCACAGCAGAGTTTCGAGTTGTGTTTCAGATACTTGATGCGGCTCGGGGATTTTCAAAAACTCAAATACATATGGTTCACGCATCAAATCGGTAGGTTGCTCAACCAACTGACCTTGCTGCGCGAGTTGCAGTAAACCTGCCTTGTCTTTGCTAGCAGCTAGACGCAAAAAGAGTTGGCTGTTTTTCTGACGTTTAAGTTCTGGCACAGACCATTGCTCGGCAATGGCTTGCTTTTCGTAAAAGCTACGCTCCAGTTCGTCATTCAGTTTCAGTAGTTCCACATAATGCGACCAGCTCAATTTGTGCGAAGCCTTCGCACAAATTGGGTAGTACTGATAAAACAGACGCATACGGTTAATATTGCTGCGGCTAAAACCTCTACCATGTCGCAGAGTCAAGTCGCGGGACAGGTCATCTAGCAGGGCCTTACCGTAGGTAGCGCGCTGTTGTCCAGCTTGCTCAAACTCCACAATGTGCCGACCCACTTGCCAATAAGTGTCGATCAAGACAAGGTTGACGGCTTGTGCTGCGCGGACTTGACCCTGAATATATGAGCCGGAAATTTCCTCCAACAATTGCTGATAGTCATGGTTACCGGTCAAATCCATACATTCTCCATCTACTTAATGACGAATGATTATTAGTGATTTGTAAACTAATAAATTCGAATCGACATCGTGCTTTAAACAGATTTATCAGTAATGTGATTAATTCGTTGCCACAGAGATAGTTCTGGACTCGTCCAGCTCGCGATAATCAGAATCCAATCAACATTTTCTTGAAATGACCACAGCTGACAAACCTTCAACCTCAGAGGTCGCTAAAACCTCACGGCCTTTCATGCGCGTCATCAAAACCTACGTGCTTCGCGCTGGCCGCATGGGCCCAGGTCAAACCAGGGCGTTTGAGCAATTTGGAGCGAAGTTTTTGTTGCCTTTCAAAAACGAAAGGCTTGACGTTGTAGCTTCCTTTGAAAGACAGGCACCGCTCATTCTGGAAATCGGTTTCGGCATGGGCGACGCGACGGCCAAGATTGCCCAGACACGTGCTGGCGATAATTTTTTATGCTGCGAAGTACACGCCCCAGGTGTAGGCGCCTTGCTCAAACGCTGCGGTGAAGAAGATATTGGCAACATCCGTATCGTGCAACACGATGCTATCGAGGTGATGGACTTCATGCTGGGCGAAAACAGTTTGGACGGCGTGCACATCTTCTTCCCAGATCCTTGGCACAAAAGTCGCCACCACAAACGTCGTTTAATCCAAAGCCCTTTTGTTAATCGACTTGCACTCCACATCAAACAAGGCGGCTATCTGCACCTTGCCACGGACTGGGCGCCCTACGCAGAGCAAATGCTGCAAGTTTTGTCTGCTGAGCCCCTTCTCAAAAACACCGCTAAGGACCCGAGTGGCTTAGCCGAAAAACCTAGCTACCGCCCCCTAACTAAATTCGAAAACCGCGGCTTGAAATTAGGGCACTGTGTGTGGGACTTGGTGTTTGAAAAGGTCTAAGTTTCCAACGCGCGATGGTGTTAGCGCCAGCACGGTGGCGTTGCCATCTAGCGCAAGAATTTCCAATAGAAATGTCCTCTCAAAGTGGTCAACCGTTTTTGACTTTCTATGCGAGCGTTATCCCACAGTTACGCCACAAGAATGGTCAGCGCGTTTTGCGGATGGCTTGGTGCTCAACGAGCAAGGGGACGCTATCCATGCGTCAGCGCCCTACACCCCCAACGCACTGATTCACTATTACCGTCGCGTCCCAGAGGAGCCTGAACTTCCCTTCAAAGCGCGGGTGCTATTTCAAGACGCGCATTTGGTAGTAGCAGACAAACCCCACTTCATACCCGTGACGCCGGCCGGACGTTATGTGCGTAGCAGTTTGCTGGTGCAATTGAAAGAGGAGCTCGGCATCGACACACTCAGCCCCCTACACCGCATTGACCGTGAAACGGCAGGTTTGGTTTTGTTCTCTGTGAATCCGCAGGAACGTAACGCCTATCAAGCCCTGTTTCGGGAGCGCAAGGTGCATAAGACTTACCAGGCGATTGCGCCGTATCGGGATGACTTGGTTTTTCCCCTTACGCGCAAAAGTCGTATTGAGGAGGATGCGCAGTTTTTTTTGTCGCGTGAGGTCGAAGGCGCGCCAAATAGTGAAACGCGTATTGAGATTTTGAAATTTCTGGACACAGCCGTGGATACATCCATGGGTTCTGCCGCGGGGTCACCCAGAAGTTCGCCTGCGAACTCCTCCAAACCAAAGGCTCTCTACCAACTCGTCCCCATCACTGGCAAGCGCCACCAATTGCGTATTCATATGTGCGCACTGGGCATCCCGATAGATGGCGACCAGTTCTACCCTGAAGTTCTGCGCGGCCCCGAAGAGATCGAAGATTTCAGCCAAGCTTTGCAACTGCTGGCTGAAAAAATCGC
>JBAXNJ010000089.1:0-6522 GCA_037133815.1 Betaproteobacteria bacterium | reverse complement strand
CGCCAAGTGGGAAGCCTACCAAGCCCTCTCCCCTGAAGAAAAGCAAAAGCTGGCAGCTCAGCAAGCCCGCCCTGTTGGCGGTGGCGCAACGGCCATCAAACCTGTTGCATCAGACAAATTGACGTCTCCGCCAAGTGCCAATAGCAACAAAGCCTTACCGCGTATTGCCTCGAACCAAGCGGCGCCCTCTACACTTTTGCCCAACACATCCTCACCAATTAACGCGCCCGTGCCTGAAAGTGCTGCCGCGCAGTAATGGATTCGTCTTTCGAGATCGCGTCTAACGCCGATCTTTCTCCCCCTAGTTTGAAACGTCGCATGGCTTGTTGGCTATATGAAGGCATGTTGCTTTTTGCAGTCACTTTCATCTCAGGATATTTATTTAGCACGCTGAGCCAAACGCGTTATGCGCTAGATAACCGCCATGGTCTGCAAGCATTTGTTTTTTTGGTGTTGGCCATTTACTTCACATGGTTCTGGCACAAAGGCCAAACCCTGGCGATGAAAACTTGGCGCATACGTGTTGTAGATAGTCATGGCAAGTCGTTATCTCAGAAGCAAGCACTCATTCGTTTTCTTTTTAGTTGGGTCTGGTTCTTACCGCCTCTGTGTATCGCTGGTATGTTTTCATATTCAGGACTTGATAGTCTGCTAATGTTGGCGGCTTGGGTTGCAGTGTGGGCATTGCTGACCCAGTTTCAAGCACAAGGACATTTTTGGCACGATATGTGGGCGGGAACGAGGTTGATCCGTTTTGACCCCATCAGCGACGCTGACCACATTCGTGAAAAAGCAATCACACATGAATAAATCCCCTTCCTTTTCTATCTGCGTTTATTGCGGGTCACGTAACGGTATCTCCCCCATTTACACGCAAGTTGCTCAAGAAGTTGGACATTGGATAGGTTCGCACCAAGGTCAATTGGTCTATGGCGGTGGCGAAAATGGCCTGATGGGCTTGGTCGCAAAGTCCACAATGGAAGCTGGCGGTCGAGTTGTAGGAATCATCCCCGCTGCACTTCAAACTAAAGAAAAACCGCGCATTGCGTGTGATGAACTGCATGTCGTAAACACCATGCATGAGCGCAAACAAATGATGGCAGAACGTGCCGATGTATTTTTGACCTTGCCCGGCGGTATTGGGACTTTCGAGGAGTTCTTCGAGATATGGACTTGGCGCCAACTTGGCTACCACGACAAGCCCATCGGGCTACTCAACACAGAGGGCTATTACGACGGCTTATTAGCGTTTGTTGCATCTAGCGTTGCAAAAGGCTTTTTAAGTGACTCGCAAATGGCGCTCATCAAAACGGGTTCCGAAGCCTCAGAACTCTTACGCACCTTGGTGCAAGACGCTGGATTTAGCCCTCAGACAATTGCGACGGGGCTTTGAAGAAATTTGCGATTGAGAGATCGGTCAGACGGCAGCAGCGTCTTGCTCGCCAGTGCGAATTCGCACCACACGCTCAACAGAGGTGATAAATATCTTGCCGTCGCCAATCTTTCCCGTACGGGCCGCACGGATGATGGCCTCTACACACTGATCGACATCAGAAGACTGCACCACAACTTCTACTTTTACTTTGGGTAAAAAATCAACCACATATTCAGCACCACGGTACAACTCGGTATGGCCTTTTTGACGACCGAAGCCTTTGACCTCGGTCACGGTGAGTCCTGTAACGCCACAGGCAGCTAGTGATTCACGTACTTCTTCGAGCTTGAATGGTTTGATAACCGCTGTAATTTGTTTCATTTTGTAATCCTTGTTTATGCACGAAATTTATTGGTAATAGGATAACGCCAATCTTTGCCAAAACTGCGGTGAGTCACGCGAATTCCTACAGGCGATTGGCGACGTTTATATTCATTGAGTCGTATTAAGCGGGTGACTTGTGCCACAGCGTCTGCGGGCATTCCTGCCGCAATAATTTCGTCAGGGCTTTGGTCGTTTTCCATAAAGCGCGACACGATCTCATCCAACACTTCATAGGGTGGCAATGAGTCTTGGTCTTTTTGGTCAGGACGCAACTCTGCACTGGGTGGACGCGTGATGATGCGCTCTGGAATAGGCTGATCACACGTGCCATAGGGGTTGTGCAAATTGCGCCAACGCGCCAACTGAAACACCAAGGTCTTCGCGACGTCTTTGATAACAGCAAAACCGCCCGCCATGTCGCCATACAAGGTGCAGTAACCAGTAGCCATCTCGCTTTTGTTTCCCGTTGTGAGAACAATAGAGCCAAATTTGTTCGACAAAGCCATCAACATCGTGCCGCGGATTCGGGCTTGGATGTTTTCTTCAGTCGTATCCAAAGCAGTGCCGTCAAAGTCTGACTTGAGAGATGCTAGGAATGCCTCGAACTCGGGAACGATAGACACCTCGTCGTAGCGCACTTTCAAGCGCTGCGCCATTTCACGTGCGTCCACCCAACTTATTTCTGCCGTATAGGGTGAAGGCATCATGACCGTTCGAACTCTGTCCGCCCCTAGTGCATCAACAGCGATTGCCAATACCAAAGCCGAATCAATACCCCCTGACAAACCAAGTAAGACACCTGGAAAACCGTTTTTACCAATGTAGTCGCGCACGCCCAAGACCAGGGCATGCCACAGGTCACCTTCTAAAGAGCCCTCTTCGGCGATTGCCGCTTCCAATTTAAGTGTTGCACCAGAGGCTTGCACTTCGACCATAAATGGTTGCACTTCAAAACTCTTTGCCCGACCCACTAAGTTGCCATTTGAAGAAAGCGCAAATGAACGTCCCTCAAACACCACTTCGTCTTGACCCCCCACCAAGTGGGCGTAAATCAAAGGCAGTCCCGTGTGCTGTACGCGAGCACGCATGGCCTGCTCGCGTTCATCTCCTTTACCTACATGGAAGGGTGATGCATTGATCACAGCGAGAAGTTGCGCACCTGCTGCTTTGCTATTTAAGGCAGGCGCTTCAAACCAAGCGTCTTCACAAATCAAAAGTCCAACGCGCACACCTTCAACCTCAAAGACACACGGCTTTTCGCCAGGCGTGAAGTAGCGGCGCTCATCAAACACCTGGTAGTTGGGCAACTCGCGCTTAGCGTATTGGGCTACTACTTGGCCTTCAGACAACACAGAGGCCATATTGAATCGGCGCTGCACAGATACAGATTTGGTGCGTGCATCGTCACCCATTGGTTGTCCTACCACCACATGCAAACCTTTTAACCCGCTTAGGGCTTGAGCTACTGTTTTCAAGGCATCATCACACGCTTGAATGAAAGAACTTCGCAAAAAAAGATCTTCTGCAGCGTAGCCACAAATCGACAACTCAGGCGTGAGCACCAGTTTGGCGCCATCTGCATAAGCCTGTTGGGCACAATCGACTATCTTTTGCGCATTGCCCTGCATGTCTCCAACGACAAAATTCAATTGAGCAACACAGATCTTTAAATTCATGGCAAACGTCACAAAAAAAACAACATTCCAACTGGGCTAATACGTTAATGGATTATGTCACCCGCGTCTTCAATGACCCACGCGATATAGATGCTTTTGGGTGGGATGCTCTGCTCGCACAACAAGATGCGCCCACCCCTTTCATGTCGCACGCCTATTTGCTGGCCCTGCATGAGAGCGGCAGTGCCATACCCAAAACCGGATGGAAGCCACATTTCGTTACGCTTTGGCAAGAAGATCAACTAGTCGCTGCTTGCGCCCTCTATTTGAAAAGCCATTCCTATGGCGAATATGTATTCGACTGGGCATGGGCCAATGCCTATGGCGAACATGGGCTTGCGTACTACCCCAAAGGATTATTGGCAGTTCCATTCACGCCAGTTCCCGGAGCGCGATTGCTTGCTACGAATAGCAACAGTCGCACACATTTACTACAAACACTTTTAGATGTTTGCAAAGACCTTGAGTTGTCTTCCTTGCATCTGCTTTTCACCAGCCCGCAAGACCGAATTGCTTGCGATGCATTAGGTTTGATGCAAAGACAAACAGTGCAGTTCCACTGGCACAACTTGCAATTCACTGACTTCGACCATTTCTTAAGCACTCTGTCGCAGGAAAAACGTAAAAAGATCAAACAAGAAAGACGACGTGTAAATGATGCTGGCGTGACTTTTCAAACACGCTTAGGCTCAGAAATTTCCAAACAAGACTGGGACTTTTTTTATAACTGCTATGAACGCACCTATTTTGAGCACGGCAACGCGCCCTATTTAAGTAGAAGCTTTTTTCAATCTATGCAAGACCATATGGCCGATAACTGGGTCATGTTTATCGCTGAACGCGCAAGCCAACCGATAGCATGCAGTTTGATTGCGATTTACGCACTAGGCACTGATCATTCCGTGGCATATGGGCGCTACTGGGGCGCATTAGAACGAGTAGATTGCCTGCACTTTGAAGCGTGTTATTACCAACCTCTAAGCTGGTGCATAGACAACCAAGTGTCTTGCTTTGAAGGCGGCGCACAAGGCGAGCACAAAATGGCCAGAGCGTTAATGCCAGTCACTACCTACAGCGCCCATTGGTTGGCGCACCCTGCTTTTGCTGATGCTGTCGAGCGCTTTTTAGAGCGAGAAAGCTCTGGGATTGACAATTACCTAGAGCACTTAGCAGAGCGTTCGCCGTTTAGGCAAAGCGAATAAATTACTGTTGTTCTTTTTGGTAATTGGCAATGCCGTCCAAGATTTCCTTCTTGGCTGACTCGGGGCCTTCCCAGCCCAGGATCTTGACCCATTTGCCTTCTTCTAAATCTTTGTAATGCTCAAAGAAATGGGCAATAGTCTTTAAACGCAATGGGTTTAAGTCTTCTGGTTTTTGCCATTGCGTATAGATGGACAAAATTTTGTCGATAGGCACTGCGAGCACTTTTCCATCTTCACCCGCCTCATCTTGCATTTTCAAAATACCAATGGGACGGCATGGCACGACAACACCAGGAATCAATGGCACGGGTGTGATAACCAACACATCGACAGGATCGCCGTCACCGCTGATGGTTTTGGGTACATAACCATAGTTAGTGGGGTAATGCATGGAAGTGCTCATGAAGCGATCCACGAAGATGGCACCTGTCGCCTTGTCGACTTCGTACTTCACAGGATCGGCATTCATTGGGATTTCAATAATTACATTGAATGCATCAGGGACTTTATTTCCAGGAGTGACGTTATCGAGTGACATGGCTATTGTTTAAATTAAAATTAAAGACTAGGGAATAACCCGAATTTTACGTCGTTAAAACTTACTTCAACCTCTATATAGCTTAAAGTTCACAAGTTGGCCAATCATGTGACAAGTTCTTCTTGTGGCTTGAGGAAGCAACGCAGAGGTGGCATCAGGCAACCCGCGTGATGCCCACTCTTCAGCGATACAACATCAAGGAGTTTTTATGTCAGGTAATTCCGCGCTAATTTTTGCGCTGGCGTGTGGCCTTGTAGCCGTGATCTACGGTTTTTGGGCACGTTCTTCTATTTTGGCCTTGGATGCAGGCAATGCCCGCATGCAAGAAATTGCTGAGGCCATTCAGCTCGGCGCATCGGCCTACTTAGCGCGTCAATACCGCACCATTGCAATAGTGGGCGTAGTGCTCGCCATATTAATTGGCATCTTCCTTAACAGCACCACGGCGATTGGCTTTGTCATCGGTGCTGTTTTGTCTGGTGCTTGCGGTTTTATCGGCATGAACGTGTCAGTCAAAGCTAACGTGCGCACCGCACAAGCGGCGACACACGGCATTGGCCCTGCATTAGATGTGGCCTTCAAAGGTGGCGCTATCACCGGCATGTTGGTAGTGGGTCTTGGCCTTTTAGGCGTTGGTGGCTTTTATTGGTTCTTGGCTGGTAACGGTAACTACACCCCAGATAAAAACTTGGCGCATTTGCTCAACCCCTTGATGGGCTTGGCATTTGGCTCCTCTTTGATTTCTATTTTTGCCCGTTTGGGCGGCGGTATTTTCACCAAGGGCGCTGACGTCGGCGCCGATTTGGTCGGAAAAGTCGAAGCAGGTATCCCAGAAGACGATCCTCGCAATCCTGCGGTGATTGCCGACAACGTCGGTGACAACGTAGGCGACTGTGCGGGTATGGCTGCTGACTTGTTTGAAACCTATGCGGTAACTCTTATTGCCACCATGGTGCTAGGCGCCTTGATGGTGGCCAGTGCACCAACACAAGCGGTGCTCTACCCCTTGGTACTTGGCGGTGTGTCTATCTTGGCTTCGATCGTCGGATGCTTCTTTGTTAAGGCATCGCCTGGCATGAAGAACGTGATGCCTGCGCTCTACAAAGGCTTGGCAGTGGCTGGCGTTTTGTCACTCATCGCTTTCTACTTTGTCACCGTAGCCATCATGCCCGACGACGCACTGGGTGCTGGCACACAAATTCGTTTGTGGGGCGCGTGCGCAGTTGGCTTGTTGCTGACTGCAGCTTTGGTTTGGATTACGGAGTACTACACCGGAACGCAATATCCACCTGTGCAACACATTGCTCAAGCATCTACAACGGGTCACGGTACCAACATCATTGCTGG
>JBAXNJ010000088.1:0-6541 GCA_037133815.1 Betaproteobacteria bacterium | reverse complement strand
GGGGGCAACGCCTTGCAAGGCGAGGTGCTGATTTCTGGCGCCAAAAACGCAGCCTTGCCAGAGCTGTGTGCAGCCTTGTTGACTGACCAGCCCGTCACGCTTGCCAATGTCCCGCATTTGCAAGATGTAGCCACCATACTCAAACTCATCCGCAATATGGGGGTGACAGCAGACCGCCAAGACGACGGCAGTGTGCTTTTGAATGCGGGTGCTTTGACAAATCCTGAAGCGCCCTATGAGTTGGTCAAAACCATGCGTGCCTCTGTATTGGCACTCGGTCCTTTGCTTGCGCGTTTTGGCCACGCCAAAGTGTCTTTGCCTGGGGGGTGTGCGATTGGTTCACGTCCGGTTGACCAACACATCAAAGGCCTCCAAGCCATGGGCGCAGTGATTGACGTCGAACATGGCTACATGCTGGCGCGTTTGAAAGATGGCCGCAGCCGCTTGCACGGTGCGCGTATCGCGACCGACATGGTGACGGTCACCGGTACCGAAAACTTTCTAATGGCCGCCACCTTGGCAGAAGGCGAAACCATTTTGGAAAACGCCGCCCAAGAACCTGAAATTCCTGACTTGGCCGAAATGCTGATCGCCATGGGCGCCAAGATCGAAGGACATGGCACGAGCCGTATTCGCATACAAGGTGTAGAAAAACTGCATGGCTGTGACCACCGCGTAGTGGCTGACCGTATCGAGGCGGGAACATTTTTATGTGCCGTGGCTGCTACTGGTGGCGATGTGTTTTTGCGCTACGCCCGTGGTGACCATTTGGATTCAGTGATCGACAAATTGCGCGATGCAGGGGTGACGGTGGATATGCAAGCCGACGGAATCCGTGTGCACAGCAAGGCGCCTGCCTATGGCCACTTGAAAGCGCAAAACTTTCGCACTACCGAATACCCGGGCTTTCCAACTGATATGCAAGCGCAGTTCATGACGCTTAACGCCATCTCGCAAGGTGCGTGCAAGGTGACCGAGACAATTTTTGAAAACCGCTTTATGCACGTCAACGAGTTGGTGCGCTTGGGCGCCAAGATTCAAATCGAAGGCAAAGTTGCGATGGTCGAAGGCGTGCCGCAACTCTCAGGCGCCACTGTCATGGCTACTGATTTGCGTGCATCGGCCTCGCTGGTGATGGCGGGCTTGGTGGCGCAAGGTGAAACCGTGATTGACCGTATTTACCACTTGGACCGTGGCTACGACAAAATGGAAGCCAAACTGCGCGCGATCGGCGCAGACATTGAAAGAGTGAAATGACGGCCACCTTAACCTTGGCGCTCTCCAAAGGACGCATCTTTGATGAAACTTTGCCGCTGTTGCGAGCTGCGGGTATTGAAGTGCTCGAAGACCCAGAAACCTCGCGCAAATTAATTTTGCCTACCAACCAAGCGCAGCTGCGTGTGGTGTTGGTGCGTGCCTCTGACGTGCCTACTTACGTGCAATACGGTGGTGCAGATTTAGGTGTGACTGGGCTCGACACCTTGATCGAACATGGTGGAGATTGGGCAGGTAGTGGCACCGGCCTTTACCAACCCCTCGATTTGAAAATCGCCAAATGCCGCATGAGCGTGGCAGTGCGCGCAGACTTTGACTACGTGGGCAAGGTCAAACAAGGCGCACGTTTAAAAGTAGCTACAAAATACACCACGATTGCGCGAGACTTCTTTGCGAGCAAGGGCGTGCATGTGGACATGGTGAAGTTGTATGGCTCGATGGAATTAGCACCTTTGACGGGTTTGGCCGATGCCATCGTCGACTTGGTCTCGACGGGCAACACGCTCAAAGCCAACCATTTGGTAGAGGTTGAGCGCATCATGGACATCAGCTCGCGTTTGGTGGTCAACCAAGCCTCGCTCAAAATGAAGCAAGCCCAGATCCGCCCCATCATTGACGCATTTGCAAAGGCATTGGCCTGATCATGCCCCAGCCACTTCGCCTCTCTACTGCAAGCCCACACTTTGAAGCCGACCTCAAAGGGCGCTTGCATTGGTCGGCCGATACCGATGCGGCGATCGAGCAACGCGTGGCAGACATCTTGGCGGATGTAAAACAACGTGGCGACGTCGCAGTCATGGAATACACCGAGCGCTTTGATAGTTTGAAAGCCACCAGCATGGCCGCTTTGGAATTGACCCAAGCCGAACTCAAAACTGCGTTTGTCGGTCTGCCCGCTGTTCAGCGCACGGCATTAGAAGCTGCAGCCGCGCGCGTACGCAGCTACCACGAGGCCCAGAAAAAAGCCAGCGGTGAGAGCTGGACATACCGCGATGCGGACGGCACTTTGTTGGGACAAAAAGTCACGCCGCTAGACCGCGTCGGTATTTATGTACCAGGTGGCAAGGCGGCTTATCCATCCAGCGTGTTGATGAATGCCATTCCAGCGCATGTGGCGGGTGTGCAAGACATCATCATGGTGGTACCAACGCCACATAGCGAAAAAAACGCTTTGGTGTTGGCCGCTGCCTATGTAGCAGGCGTCAGCCGTGCGTTCACCATTGGTGGCGCACAAGCAGTTGCAGCATTAGCCTATGGCACGCAAACCATTCCAGCCGTCGACAAAATCACCGGCCCTGGCAATGCCTATGTAGCCGCCGCCAAACGCCGCGTGTTTGGCACCGTCGGTATCGACATGATTGCGGGCCCTAGCGAAATTTTGGTTTTGGCCGATGGCACAACGCCCCCTGACTGGGTGGCCATGGATTTGTTCAGCCAAGCTGAACACGACGAACTCGCGCAAAGCGTGTTGCTGTGCCCCGATGCTGGATTCATCGACCAAGTGCAAGCGGCGATGGAAAAACTTCTTCCCCAAATGCCGCGCCGCGAAATCATCACTAAGTCGCTCAATGGCCGTGGCGTTTTGATACACACCCGCAGCATGGAAGAAGCATGCGAGATCAGCAACCGCATTGCGCCCGAGCATTTGGAAGTATCTAGTCAAGACCCGCACCGTTGGGAGCCTTTGTTGCGCCATGCGGGTGCGATTTTCTTAGGGGCCTATACGAGCGAGAGTTTGGGTGACTATTGCGCAGGCCCCAACCATGTGTTGCCAACGAGTGGCACAGCGCGTTTCAGCTCGCCTTTGGGTGTGTACGATTTTCAAAAGCGCAGCAGCTTGATCGAAGTCAGCAGCAAGGGCGCACAAACGCTTGGTCAAATCGCGTCGGTGTTAGCGCATGGCGAAGGCCTCCAAGCCCACGCCATGGCGGCTGAAATGCGTATGCAGAAAGACGCGCCATGACCACGCCTTTGCGTTTCATCCGTCAAGATGTGCAATCGATGCACGCCTACGCCATCCAAAACTCCGATGGCATGGTCAAACTTGATGCGATGGAAAACCCGTTTTCTTTAAGCCCAGAGTTACAAGCTGAATTGGGTAAGCGATTAGGCGCATTAGCCATCAATCGTTACCCAGGTTCACGTATCGACGATTTGCGTGCCGCCTTGTCGCGCTATGTGGACTTACCTCAAGGCTATGGCCTGATGCTTGGTAACGGTTCTGACGAATTGATTTCTTTTTTGGCCATGGTTTGCGCCCTTCCAGGTGCAAAAATGTTATCGCCAGAACCCGGTTTTGTGATGTACGCGATGAGCGCAAAGTTGCAAGGCCTGCCTTTTATTGGCGTGCCCTTGACGCAGGACTTTGCGTTGGATGAGAGCGCCATGTCTGATGCAATTGCGCAACACGAACCTGCCATCGTTTACATCGCCTACCCCAACAATCCGACCGCGAATTTGTGGGACACGCAGGTCATCCGTCGTTTGATTACCCAAGTGAGTGCCTATGGTGGTTTAGTGGTGATGGACGAGGCCTATCAGCCTTTCTCTAGCTTGAGTTGGTTAGATGAAATTCGCCGCGATCCGGCTAGCAATGCGCATGTGTTGCTGATGCGCACGCTCTCTAAATTCGGTTTAGCTGGCGTGCGTTTGGGTTATATGTTGGCGCCGACAGCGTTGCTCAATGAAGTTGACAAATTGCGTCCGCCCTATAACGTGAGCGTGCTCAATGCCGAGTGCGCCTTGTTCGCTTTGGAAAATGCCGAATTTTTTGCTGCGCAAGCCCAAGCCATCTGCGAAGAACGCACAACCCTGACACATGCTTTGAAAGCCATGCCAGGCCTGACTCCTTTTCCCAGCGACGCCAATATGATGCTGGCGCGTTTTGACGGCGGGCCAGACACGGCCACCCGCATATTTGAGTCGCTCAAGACGCAAAAAGTACTGGTCAAAAACGTTTCTAAAATGCATCCATTGCTGACCAATTGTTTGCGTCTGACCATCGGCACCCCACAAGAAAATAAGCAACTGCTCGCTGCTTTGGCAGTAGCACTGAAATAAATCACCGAAAGCCCTAAATGACCGCTCGCATTGCCGAAGTCAGCCGTAAAACGGCCGAAACCCAAATCACCGTCAAGGTCAATCTTGACGGCACGGGCGTGTCCAAGCTGTCCACGGGCATTGGTTTTTTTGACCACATGCTCGACCAAATTGCGCGCCATGGTTTGATCGATTTAGAGATCCACGCCACTGGCGATTTGCACATCGACGGCCACCACACGGTGGAAGACGTCGGCATCACTTTGGGCCAAGCCGTGGCCAAAGCCATTGGTGACAAAAAAGGCATCACCCGATATGGCCATGCCTACGTGCCGCTGGATGAAGCTTTGAGCCGTGTGGTGGTCGACTTTTCTGGCCGTCCTGGCTTGGTGATGCACGTGCCTTTCAAGGCTGGCATGATCGGCGAGTTCGACAGCCAACTGGCTTACGAGTTTTTCCAAGGTTTTGTGAACCACGCCTTGGTCACTTTGCACATCGACAACTTGCGCGGTGAAAACGCACACCACCAAGCCGAAACGGTTTTCAAAGCCTTTGCCCGCGCCTTGCGTGCTGCGCTGACACCGGACCCACGTTCGGCAGGCGTCATTCCCTCGACCAAAGGATCTCTTTGAACACCATTGCGGTGGTTGATTACGGCATGGGCAATTTGCGCTCGGTGGCGCAAGCGGTGATTCATGCTGCATCTGTGGTGGACCAGGCAGAGGTCATCGTTACCTCTAACCCACAGGTGGTGCGAGACGCCCACCGTGTGGTGTTGCCTGGCCAAGGGGCGATGCCAGATTGCATGTCGGAGTTAAAAGCTTCAGGACTGATCGAAGCGGTATTGGACTCAGCAGCTAAAAAGCCCCTGTTCGGCGTGTGCGTAGGCATGCAGATGTTGCTAGACCACAGTGCCGAGGGCGACACACCGGGCCTAGGTTTGATTCCCGGTGAAGTCATCAAATTTGATTTAGCAGGAAGAACCCAAGCCGACGGCAGTCGCTTCAAAGTCCCGCAAATGGGTTGGAACCAAGTGGTTCCAACGCAACCCCATCCTTTATGGGAAGGGGTGCCCAGTAACAGTTACTTTTATTTTGTGCATAGCTTCTACGCCAAACCTAAAAATGCGGCACATATTGCGGCTGAAACCGACTATGGTGGACTTTTTGCGTGTGCCATCGCTCGGGACAACATTTTTGCGACACAATTTCACCCCGAAAAGAGCGCGGCGCATGGCTTGGCCTTGTACCGCAATTTCATCCACTGGAACCCTTGAACTCCACCCGCCATCATGCTTCTCATACCAGCCATTGATCTCAAAGACGGACATTGCGTGCGCCTCATCCAAGGCGACATGAACCAGGCTACCACCTTCAGCGAAGACCCCGCGCAAATGGCGCTCGATTGGGTTGCCAAAGGCGCTCGGCGTTTGCACTTGGTGGATTTGAATGGCGCGTTTGCGGGCAAACCGCAAAACAATATAGCCATCAAAGCGATTTTGCGGGCTGTGGGTGACGATATTCCAGTGCAACTCGGTGGCGGTATTCGCGACTTGGACACCATCGAAAAATACATTGATGCGGGCATGCGCTACGTCATCATCGGCACTGCGGCAGTCAAAAGCCCTGGGTTTTTACAAGACGCTTGCTCGGCCTTTGGCGGCCACATCATCGTGGGCTTAGATGCCAAAGACGGCAAAGTGGCGACGGACGGTTGGAGCAAATTAACGGGACACGAAGTGATTGATCTTGGAAAAAAATTCGAAGATTACGGCGTCGAATCCATCATCTACACCGACATCGGCCGCGACGGCATGTTGAGTGGTATCAACATCGATGCCACCGTCAAACTTGCGCAAGCCCTCTCCATCCCTGTGATTGCATCGGGCGGCTTGTCCAATATGGCCGATATCGAAAAACTTTGCGAAGTTGAAGACGAAGGCGTCGAAGGCGTGATTTGCGGACGCGCGATTTACAGCGGCGACCTAGACTTTGAAAAAGCCCAAGAGCGCGCAGATGAACTCAATGGTTGAGTATTTTCGCAATCTTCCCTGTTACCGTTTGAGCTTGGCTTGTGGCGACAGCGTATTGATTGCCTTGCAAGGTGCGCAGGTGTTGTCGTGGGTGTCACAGGGTCGTGAACGTTTGTTCTTGAGCCCTAACAACAAGTTTGACGGGCACACCCCCATCCGTGGCGGCGTGCCAATTTGTTTTCCTCAATTCAACCA
>JBAXNJ010000087.1:0-6601 GCA_037133815.1 Betaproteobacteria bacterium | reverse complement strand
GTTTGAGGTGCAAGCCTTCCGCAAGTTTTGTCTGATCAATGGTTTTGACGACATCGGTTTGACCCTGCGCCAAGCTGACAAGATCAAAGCCTTTGAAGCCGAGCGCTTAGCGACCAAGCCTTGGTTGGCGCATACCCTCTAATTTCTAACTACCCCTCCATTATGAAAATCGCAATCTTGCCGGGTGACGGCATTGGTACTGAAATCGTGGCCGAAGCGGTCAAAGTCTTACACGCGCTAGAACTGAAGTTTGAGAGTGAAACCGCATTGGTGGGTGGCGCAGCGTATGACGCACATGGCCATCCTTTGCCCGAGTCCACATTGAAATTGGCCATGGCGTCTGACGCCGTCTTGTTTGGTGCTGTGGGTGACTGGAAATACGACACCTTAGAACGCCCATTGCGCCCAGAGCAGGCGATTTTGGGATTGCGGAAAAACATGGGGCTATTTGCCAATTTCCGTCCAGCGATTTGTTATGAACAGTTGGTCGACGCATCGAGCTTGAAACCAGCACTCATCTCTGGTTTGGACATTTTGATCATCCGCGAACTCACGGGCGATATTTACTTTGGCCAACCGCGTGGACGCCGTGTGGCAACTGACGGTCACTTCCCGGGCGCTGAAGAGGCGTTCGACACCATGCGCTATAGCAAACCTGAAATTGAACGCATCGCCCATGTCGCTTTCCAAGCCGCACGTAAACGCAAAGCTTCTGGTACCGAAGGGCGTGTGACAAGTGTTGACAAATCCAATGTGCTCGAAACCTTCCAGTTCTGGAAAGACGTGGTGAGCGAAGTGGGCAAGCAGTACCTCGACATCGCTCTAGACCATATGTATGTCGACAACGCCGCCATGCAACTGGTGAAAGAGCCCAAGCGTTTTGACGTGGTCGTGACAGGCAATATGTTTGGCGATATTTTGAGCGACGAAGCATCTATGCTCACAGGCTCTATTGGCATGCTGCCCTCTGCCAGTTTGAATAGCAAAAACCAAGGCCTCTACGAACCCAGCCACGGCAGCGCGCCTGACATTGCGGGCAAAGGTGTTGCCAATCCGTTGGCCACTATCTTGAGCGCCGCCATGATGTTGCGCTTTTCACTAAACCAAGAAGAAGCTGCAGACCGTATTGAAACTGCTGTGAAGAAGGTGTTGGCCTCAGGCTTGCGTACTACTGATATTTACAGTGAAGGCACTACCAAGGTGGGTACTGCGCAAATGGGCGATGCGGTAGTCAAAGCGTTGGGCTAAAGACATCAATTTTTGAAAGAGGCTTTGTCATGGGTAATTTAGTAGGTTTAGTAGGCTGGCGCGGCATGGTCGGATCGGTTTTGATAGACCGCATGCTGCAAGAAAAAGACTTCGATTTGATCGAACCTATTTTCTTTTCCACCTCTAATGCCGGTGGCAAAGCGCCAGCCATTGCGAAAAATGAAACTACCCTCAAAGATGCCAACGACATTCAAACGCTGGCTAAGTGCGACATCATCCTGACCGCGCAAGGCGGTGACTACACCAAAGAGGTTTACCCCCAACTGCGCGCAGCTGGCTGGAATGGCCATTGGATTGACGCCGCATCCGCACTGCGCATGAACGACGACGCGGTCATCATCTTGGACCCAGTGAACCGCGACGTGATCGATTCAGCCTTGACCAAAGGGGGCAAAGTTTGGGTCGGCGGTAACTGCACCGTGAGTTTGATGATGATGGCCATGGGCGGCTTGTTAAAAAACGGATTGGTTGAATGGATCAGCGCCATGACCTACCAAGCAGCCTCCGGTGCTGGCGCCCAAAACATGCGCGAACTGCTGTCGCAAATGGGCGCATTGCACGCTGCGGTCAAAGACGACTTGGCCAACCCTGCTTCCGCCATTTTGGATATTGACCGCAAAGTCGCGGCCGCCTTGCGCGACCCTAGCTTTCCGACCCAAAACTTCCGCAACACGCCTTTGGCTGGCAGCTTGATCCCTTGGATCGATATGCCCGTCGAACACGGCCAGAGCAAGGAAGAATGGAAAGGCGGAGCCGAGTGCAACAAGATTTTGGGTAACCCCGCATTCCGAAACGCTGGCAGCATCCCAATTGACGGCATTTGCGTGCGTATCAGCTCGATGCGTTGCCACTCACAAGGTTTAACCGTCAAACTCAAAAAAGACGTGCCAATGGACGAGATCGAAAGCATCTTGGCCCAAGCCAACGACTGGGTCAAAGTGGTGCCAAACGAGCGTGAAATTAGCGAACGTGAGCTTACACCTGCAGCTGTCACTGGCACCATGACGGTGCCGGTCGGTCGTTTGCATAAATTAGCAATGGGCAATGACTATTTGGGCGCTTTCACGGTGGGCGATCAACTCTTGTGGGGGGCTGCAGAGCCGCTGCGTCGCATGCTGCGCATTTTGTTAGAGCGCTGAAAAACCCGTTAATATCTTGCCCATGAACTTTGCACACTGCGCCACGCCCCGTTTATTACGTCAAATAGCGCTCGGGGCCGCGCTAAGTCTGGCTTTTGTGAGTTCTGGCTGGGCCATGAGCTTCTTTAGTCCGGTGGTGCAATCTAAAAAAGGCGAGCCACTGCTGGCTGAGATCGACCTCAATGACATCTCTGCGCAAGAGCAAATTGAGTTGCGTGCAGGCATGGCGTCTGCCGATATCTACAAAGTTACCCAAGTTGAGTTTCCCAATATCAATGGCACTCCCCTGGATATCAATGTGGAATTGATGCGCCGAGACGGCGGCCGTTATTACATCAAACTCAGCTCAGACAAGGCTGTCAGCAACAACTTTATAGATTTGCTCATTGAATTGCGCTGGTCAACCGGCCGGTTGATCAAAAAATTCAGTATTGCGCTATCTGATACCAAGGTAGAAGCCAAGGCTGAGCCAAAAGCCAGCATGCCCGTTATTAGCGCTGTCGCTAGCACTGACTCAGACAAACTAGTAGTTGAACGCGGGGATACCGCCAGTGAAATTGCCGTCACCAAACTAGAGGGCCGCGTCTCTTTAGACCAAATGCTTTTGGCTATGTTGCGCAGCAACCCAGATGCGTTCGTGGCCTCAAATGTGAACCGCCTAAAAGCCGGCGCTGTCATTTCCATGCCCACGGCCAAACAAGCCGCCGAGGTGTCTAGAGAAGATGCGCGCAAACAAATCCAAATTCAAGCCAAAGAGTTTGATGACTACCGCGCTGAACTAGCCAACCGCGCAGCTGGCGGCAACGCACCTCAGGCCAGCAGAGACACTTCCGGCAAACTCTCCGCCCAGCTCGACAATAGTAAAGCCAAAGGGCCTCAAGACAAGCTAACGCTCTCGAAGCCCTCCAAAGGTAACGAAGAAGAAAAAATCGCCCGCCAACGCGAAGCCCAAGAAGTTGCCAGTCGCGCGGCTGAAATCGGTCGTAACGTTGCAGAACTCAGCAAAATCGCCAGTGCCACCGCCTCTGAGGCGGCTTCTGGTGAGGTGCCTGTGAGCGCTCCAGTACCCAAGAACAAAAAATCTATGCCATGGCTGGACAACCTCACCAGCCACACTTTGGCTCCGGTGGGTGCGGGTGCTCTGATTGCGTTCTTAGTGCTGATTGCCTTATGGGTCAAACGCGCACGTCGCTTGAATAACGACCAAGATATTGAAGGTCTACCCCCTTTGAACGTCAAGTTCAATCTCGATTTGCCTGAAGGCAACAACCGCCAACCGTTTATCCCTTCAAACACTTACCAAGAAGCGCCTCAGCACGAAGAGGGCGCAAACTCTTCATTTGATGGTGACCCACTAGCGCCTCGCTTCACCCCATCCATTCCAGATATCTCCCTCAATCTGGACTCTGGCAATAGCAGCGACCCTTTCCAAGTTCGCATCGACTTAGCCGATGAGTTGTGGAATCTGGGCCAGTTGCACACTAGCCGCGCACTGATGGAAGAGGTAGCGCACGAGGCCTCTGGCGAGACCCAAGCCCGCGCTTTGCAGTGGCTGGCTGAACGAGGCTAAGCCATGCGATTGGCGATGGGCCTGAGCTACAACGGCCAGGCCTACGAAGGTTGGCAGAGCCAACTCTCTGGCCGTACCGTGCAAGACCGTTTTGAAGCCGCCTTGCAAAAATTCACCCAAACATCGATTTCTACCCATTGCGCTGGCCGCACGGATACAGGCGTACATGGCCTGATGCAAGTTGTGCACTTTGATACAGAACTCACGCGTGATATGTATTCATGGGTCAGAGGTACAAATTCTTTTTTACCGGACGACATTGCGGTGCAATGGGTACGTGAAGTGCCAGACACCTTCCACTGCAGAGGCAGTGCGATTGCACGGCGCTACGTATATGTGCTGCTAGAGTCGGCGGTGCGTCCAAGCGTGGAAGCCGGGCGCGTAGGTTGGGTCTATCGCCCTCTCGAACCCCAAAGCATGCAAGAAGCAGCGCAGCATTTAATCGGTGAACACGATTTCACTTCGTTTCGTGCGTCGAGTTGCCAGGCTTTGAGCCCCGTTAAAACCATGACACGCGTCCAGATCAGTCGTAAGAGCACCTCAACGGACTCCGCCTATTGGCGGTTTGAATTTGAAGCCAATGCGTTTTTGCACCACATGATTCGCAATCTGATGGGCTGCTTCGTCAAAGTCGGCACGGGAGAGCAACCTTCGCATTGGATGGCAGAAGTTCTCATCGCGAAAGACCGTAACGCTGCTGCCCCAACTTTCAGCCCCGATGGTTTGTATTTTCTAGGGCCTGTGTATGCGTCGCACTGGGGCTTGCCAAGCCAAACCCCTGCGTATGATGGATTGCCATGACACGCACCCGTATCAAAATTTGTGGACTCACCCGAGAGCAAGACGTGGACGCTTGCGTGAAAGCTGGCGTGGATGCAGTGGGTTTTGTCCTCTACGCGCCCAGCGCAAGGGCTGTTACTGCAGAGCGCGCGGCAACATTAGCTAAGCGTTTGCCTGCTTTTGTTACGCCGGTATTGCTGTTTGTAAATGCCAGTGCTGATGAAATCTCCTATGCCTGCGCGCAAGTGCCCGGCGCTTGGTTGCAGTTCCATGGTGACGAAACACCTGAAGCCTGCCAACACATAGCAGATGCCCAAGGTAGAAGGTGGATGCGAGCCGCCCGCATACCGCTAGAAACCCCTGCAGGCCAGCAGCCCTTTGATCTCTTAAAATACGCGCACGATTATCTAAATGCCCACGCCCTGTTGCTCGATGCCCATGTCGAGGGTTATGGCGGAGGCGGGAAAACTTTCAATTGGTCACAGCTTCCACAAAACGTCAACGCTCACCTCGTCTTGTCTGGTGGACTCAACGCTGCCAACGTGACCGAAGGCTTGTCTGCGCTGCGCGGACGGGGTTTGTCGCTCGCGGTTGATGTGAGCTCTGGCGTTGAAAGCGCCAAAGGCATCAAAGACGCTGACAAGATCCACGATTTTGTAAACGCTGTGCGCCTCGCAGATGCTGGCTAATTAGCCAGTCATTACTTTTTGGTTGGATGTAACCCCAACCAAAATCGCTTCCAATCATCGAATTTTGTAAATCTTGATCTGCCGTAGATAGGCAGATAGTTAAATAAATTAGGTAACACAACCATGTCGATCTACCAACAACCCGATGCCAGCGGCCACTTTGGCCAATTTGGTGGCAGTTTTGTGAGCGAGACCCTCACGCACGCCATTGAAGAATTGAAAGAGACCTACGCTAAATACCAACACGATCCCGCTTTTGTGGCCGAGTTCCAAAGCGAACTCGCCCACTTTGTAGGACGTCCCTCCCCCATCTACCACGCGGCACGCATCAGCCGTGAAATGGGCGGCGCACAAATCTATTTGAAGCGTGAAGACCTCAACCACACAGGCGCGCACAAGATCAACAACACCATCGGCCAAGCGATGCTTGCCAAACGCATGGGCAAGCCTCGCGTGATTGCCGAAACGGGCGCAGGCCAGCATGGCGTTGCCACTGCCACCATCTGCGCACGCTATGGTTTGGAATGCGTGGTCTACATGGGCAGCGAAGACGTTAAACGACAAAGCCCTAATGTCTACCGCATGAAGTTATTGGGCGCCACAGTGGTACCTGTGGAGTCCGGCAGTCGCACCCTGAAAGACGCGTTGAACGAAGCCTTGCGCGATTGGGTCACCAATGTAGAAAATACCTTCTACATCATTGGCACGGTTGCGGGTCCGCACCCCTATCCGATGATGGTGCGTGATTTCCAAAGTGTGATCGGTGAAGAGTGCATTGCTCAGATGCCCACTATGCACCAAGGCGCGCAACCCGATGCGGTCATTGCTTGCGTAGGTGGTGGCAGCAACGCCATGGGCATCTTTTATCCTTACATCCCCTTCGAGAAAACGCGTCTCATTGGCGTGGAAGCCGCTGGCGAGGGTTTGGAAAGCGGACGCCATTCCGCGTCATTGCAAAAAGGCGCGCCTGGTGTGTTGCATGGCAATCGCACTTACATCTTGCAAGACAACAACGGGCAGATAACTGAAACGCACAGCATCAGCGCTGGCTTGGATTACCCAGGCGTAGGACCTGAACATGCGTTCTTAAAAGATATTGGTCGCGCAGAGTATGTGGGCATCACCGACCAAGAAGCCTTGGATGCTTTCCACTA
>JBAXNJ010000086.1:0-6679 GCA_037133815.1 Betaproteobacteria bacterium | reverse complement strand
GTGATAAAGAAATATCCGTCTTCATCGACACGACCCAAATCACCTGAACGAAAGAAACGCTTTCCGTCCATATCAAAAAACGCTGCTTCAGTCGCATCTGGGCGCTTCCAATATCCGTTGAATATTTGCGGGCCATGCATCACGATCTCACCAGACTGCCCGGGCGGTACTTCCTCCAGAGTCTCTGGATCAACCACCCGTGCATCGACGCTCATAAACGGAATACCCAAACATTGCTGCTTAGGGCTGTCGGGCGGATTGTTGTGCGAGGGGGCGGCTGTCTCCGTCAATCCATATCCTTCGGAATAGCTCAAGCCATATAAATCGAGCAAACGTTGCGCCACAGCTTGCGGCATGGCCGCACCACCGCCGCCAATGTGCACCAAACTCTTCAAGTTGAACTTATCGAAATTGGGACTGCCCAATAAATCAATCACCATGGTGGGAATATTCGTCCAATGGGTGACTTGCCATTTAGAGATCAAGCGTCCTGCCAACTCACGCTCCCATCGCGGCATCAACACCAAAGTAGCACCCAAATAAATTCCCGAATGCATCACACTTGTCATGCCAGTGATGTGGAACATGGGCACGACCAAAAGGCCAATGTTTTCGTGGGTGCCATTTCCCCAATAGCCCGAGGCCATGGCGTTGTGCATGATGCTGCGGTGCGGATGCATGCACCCTTTGGGCAAACCAGTGGTACCACTGGTGTAAGGCAGCACAGCCAAATCTTCGATACCCACCGTCAAGGGTCCCAATGCAAATTGATTTGCCAAAGCATGTGGCCAATCGAGTACTTCGCCACCTTGCAGTTGGGGCAACACATGTTGCGTAAAAAGCCAATCATGCCAAGCAGTAGGTGGCGCATCATCACCTTGCACATCTGCGTTGAAAGCATCTGTGAAATGCGTGACCACCATATGTTTAAGCCCCTGACCTGCAGGCAATTCATTGCTAGCTTTGGCCAAATCATGCGCCAAATCTGCCGTGGTGATGGCAACGCGTGCATCGGGGTCGGTGATGTAGTGCTTGAGCTCTTCCGCACGGTTCATTGGGTTGACTGGGACAACGACTGCATTGGCGCGCAGGATCGCAAAATGCGCAATCACCAACTGCGGGCAGTTTTGCATGTTGAGCACAACGCGATCGCCTTTTTGCACGCCCACACTTTGCAAATACGCTGCCAATCGCTCTGCTTGGTTACGTAAATCAGCGTAGGTTAGCCGGGTGCCTAAAAAAATCAATGCGTCTTTGTTCGGAAAGCGGCGCGCACTGATATCTAAGTTGTCCCATAAAGTAGTCTCTGGCAAAGAGAGTGAATGGGGCACTCTAGCAGGCCAAAATGAATAATGCGGTTTCATAGAGGCTAGGTTAACGGGCGGAAATACATTTGCCCATTCGGGAAGCCCCTATCGGTATTTATGTCAGGTAGTTGCCGGGTTTTTTTCTGCTTGAAGACGTTGGTTGATTTGTCGCACCGAAATAATGGCCCCAAAAAATCCCCGCAACCACTCGAGGTCAATCGGTTTATGCAACAACTGCACGCCCTCAGGCAACCCGCCTTTTGCTTTGACCTGCTCTGGGCGTAAGCCCGTCATGGCAACGACCGCCATGCTTTTAAAGCTGACGTGTTCGGTCAGGGTTTTGATGAAGTCAAAACCGTTAACACGCGGCATCACCAAATCTGTCAACAAAACTTGCGGATGCAGGGTTGGCATGTCCAACATGGCCTCGATGGCGGAGGCGTACATGATCACATTTAAGGGTAAACCCCAGCGATCAAAATTGGTTTGCAGCATCAAACGGGTGGCTTCATCGTCTTCGACCACCACCACTTTCAAGCGCTCTTCACCGTATATCAATACATTAGGGTGAAGATTGTGGCGATGCTGGTACTCTTGTACCGATTTCAAAGAAATGCGACGATGTCCGCCATTAGTTCGCCAAGCCCGTAATTCGCCTCTCTCCACCAAGCCTTGAACGGTCCCAATAGATATCCCCAACACTTTGGATGCGTAGCTAGTCCCGCAATAACTCTCATAGCCTTTTGAGCCAATCGCAAAATCCATCGCAAACCTCCTAAAAAACAAAAATCTAAACTAAAACAATATTATTAATTTTAATTCTTTAAATTGATGAAAGCAATACATAACAATTCTTTAACTTCCTTGCAAGGTATCTTGGTTGGCCACTACACCGACCAACGAAGGCCAACGGGTTGCACGGTCGTGCTTTGCCCTAAAGGCGCAGTAGCTGGCGTGGATGTTCGGGGCGCCGCGCCTGGAACGCGAGATACAGATGTTTTATCTCCGTCCAACACCGTGCAAGAGGTGCATGGTCTTTTGTTGTCGGGCGGAAGCGCTTATGGCTTGGATGCAGCAGGCGGCGTCATGCGCTGGCTCGAAGAGCGCGGGCACGGCTTTCAATTAGGGCCCGCGATCGTGCCTATCGTGCCTGCCGCAGTTATTTTTGATTTGTGGGTAGATGATTTTTCAGATGCGCTAACTAAATCTGCAGAGAATCCGCGTATTCGCCCCGATGTTGAGGCGGGTTACCTTGCGTGTCAGGCCGCCAACTCAGAACCCGTAATACAAGGCAATGTAGGTGCAGGGACTGGCGCCACGCTGGGCAAGCTCAACGGCCCAGATTGCGCGATGAAAGGCGGCATTGGCAGTGCTAGCCTGTGCGTCAATGGAGTGACGGTGGCCGCCCTGGTAGTTTGCAATGCGCTGGGCGATGTCATAGATCCGCTAACAGGCCAATTGCTGGCCGGCGCCCGCATATCCGCGGATAGTCGCACCCTACTAGACATCCACCAAGCCCAACTGAGGGGCCATAGCATTGCCAAGCCACAAGCGGGAAGTAACACCACTATTGGCGTGGTGGCAACCGACGCTGTTCTAACAAAACCCCAAGCACATCGACTCGCCCAAGTAGCGCACGATGGTTTGGCACGCAGCATTCGCCCCGTCCACACCCCTATGGACGGCGACACTTTGTTTGCTTTAGGAACGGGTACTAGCGGTCAAGCCGCGGACATGATGCTGCTCAGCACCTTGGCCGCAGAAGTCACTGCCATGGCGGTGGTCAATGCTGTGCGTTCCGCCAAGGATCTGCGCTTTGGCCAAGGGTGGTGGCCTGCCATGGGCTAACTGCAAGGGCCGTATTTTGTAAAACCGGCCTATCAGCAGCTGACAAGCAGAATTACTTAAGTGCCTTAAACCGCGTGCGCTTGGGCTTGGCGCCCTCTTCACCCAAACGTTTCTTCTTGTCGGCTTCGTACTCTTGGTAGTTACCGTCAAAGAAGGTCCACTGCGAATCGCCTTCACAAGCGAGGATGTGCGTGGCAATGCGGTCCAAGAACCAGCGGTCGTGGCTGATCACCATGATGCTGCCGGCAAATTCCAATAGCGCATCTTCCAAGGCACGCAAGGTTTCTACGTCCAAGTCATTGGACGGTTCGTCGAGCAACAACACGTTACCGCCGGCAATGAGTGTTTTGGCCAAATGCAAGCGTCCGCGCTCACCGCCAGAGAGCGTGCCGACGCGTTTTTGTTGGTCACCGCCATTGAAGTTAAAGCGTCCACAGTAGGCACGGCTGGCCATTTCAAACTTACCAACGGTCAAGATATCGTGGCCGCCTGAAACGTCTTCCCAGACAGTTTTGTCGTTTGCCAAATCCTCACGTGACTGTTCTACAAAAGCCATCTGCACGGTCTGGCCAATCTTGACTTCGCCGCTGTCGGGCTGTTGCTGACCCGCAATCATGCGAAACAGCGTCGACTTACCAGCGCCGTTTGGCCCGATGATGCCGACGATCGCGCCAGGCGGCACTTTGAAACTCAGGTTATCGATCAACACGCGGTTGCCAAACGACTTGGTGACGTTGACGAACTCGATCACCTCTTGTCCTAAACGCTCCGCTACGGGGATAAAAATCTCCTGCGTCTCGTTGCGTTTTTGGTAGTCGAAATCGGACAACTCTTCAAAACGGGCAATACGTGCCTTGCTCTTGGCTTGGCGGCCCTTGGGGTTTTGACGGACCCAATCGAGTTCTTTCTTCAGCGCTTTGGCACGGGCGTCTTCGCCTTTTTGCTCTTTCTCGAGTCGGTCTTGCTTTTGTTCTAACCAGGTGCTGTAGTTGCCTTTCCAAGGAATGCCGTGGCCGCGGTCGAGTTCCAAGATCCACTCGGCGGCGTTGTCCAAGAAGTAGCGGTCATGGGTAATTGCCACCACAGTGCCAGAAAAACGGGCGAGAAATTGCTCTAACCAATCGACCGATTCGGCATCCAAGTGGTTGGTAGGCTCATCCAGCAGCAACATGTCTGGCTTAGAGAGCAACAACTGGCACAAAGCCACGCGGCGCTTTTCGCCACCAGAGAGGTTGCCGATCACTGCTTCCCATGGGGGCAGGCGCAATGCATCAGCGGCGATTTCAAGTTGGTGTTCACTATCGGTACCTGCAGCTCCAATAATGGCTTCGAGCTCGCCCTGCTCAGCGGCGAGTTTGTCAAAATCTGCGTCAGGCTCAGCGTAGGCCGCATAAATTTCTTCCAATCGGTTTTTAGCAGAGAGCACGTCGCCCATACCTCCCTCGACAGATTGGCGCACGGTCTCAGCGTCATTGAGTTTGGGCTCTTGCGGCAAATAGCCAATCTTGATGCCTGGCATGGGCGTGGCTTCACCTTCAATCTCCTTGTCGACACCCGCCATGATTTTGAGCAAGGTGGACTTACCCGAACCGTTCAAACCCAACATACCGATCTTGGCGCCGGGGAAAAAACTCAGGGAAATATCTTTCAAGATATGGCGCTTAGGCGGCACGATCTTGCCGACGCGGTTCATGGTGAAAACGTACTGGGCCATGGGGTGTGTTCTTTCGAGTAGCAAAGCAATAAAAGCGCGATTATCCCCGCACCCACGTTCCATGCCACAATACACTTCGTTGCCGCCGCCAGTTGCCGCAACATCAGCACTTCTGCTGGAGCAGGCTCCAAACGTCTTTTTAGTTTGTGGGTCGCACCGCTCACCTGTAAACACTGCCGACCTCGACTGGGTGGCCCTCGGGCCAAGCGGGTTGGTGCCATGCGCTCGGACAAGAGCGCCCTACCATGAACTTTGAAGAATTGAATTTGGCTCCGGCCATCCTGAAAGCCGTACTCGAACAGGGTTACGTTACTCCCACCCCCATCCAAGCGCAGGCCATACCAGCTGTTTTAGCTGGCCAAGACTTGCTTGCCGGCGCCCAAACCGGCACAGGCAAAACCGCAGCCTTTACCCTGCCCATGTTGCATAAGCTCACCATGAGCCGCAGCACAGAGAACAAATTTGGCGTCTACGGCGTGCGCGCCTTGGTGCTCACCCCCACCCGTGAACTTGCCGCGCAAGTCGAGGAATCTGTCCGCACCTATGGCAAATATTTGCAACTGACTTCCGCCGTTATTTTTGGTGGTGTCGGCATGAACCCCCAAATTGCGCGTATTCAAAAAGGCGTCGATATTTTGGTGGCCACCCCAGGCCGCTTGCTCGACTTACAGCAACAAGGCGAACTCGATCTCTCCACCGTGCAAATGCTCGTGCTAGACGAAGCAGACCGGATGCTCGACATGGGTTTCATCCATGACGTCAAAAAAATCCTAGCCTTGGTGCCTAAAGACAAGCAAAGCTTGTTGTTCTCAGCCACCTTCAGCGACGAGATTCGTGAATTGGCCAATGGCTTGTTGAAAAACCCACAGAGTATCCAAGTCACACCCAGCAACACCACCGTGCAACGCATCAACCAGATCGTGCATCCTGTGGGCCGCG
Source organism: Betaproteobacteria bacterium (assembly GCA_037133815.1). Lineage (GTDB taxonomy): Bacteria > Pseudomonadota > Gammaproteobacteria > Burkholderiales > Burkholderiaceae_C > Limnohabitans. The sequence continues at coordinate 871 of JBAXNJ010000086.1, read as the reverse complement.
GCAAAAAGAAAGCCTTACTCGCGCACATCATCAATGAACACAACTGGAGTCAAGTGCTGGTCTTCACCCGTACCAAGTTTGGCGCCAACAATGTGGCCGAATACCTGACCAAAAACGGCATCAACGCCATGGCCCTGCACGGCAACAAAAGTCAAACCGCGCGCACCCAAGCCTTGGCTGGTTTCAAAAGTGGCGACATCCGCGCCTTGGTTGCCACGGATATTGCGGCGCGCGGTATTGACATCGACGAATTGCCCCATGTCGTGAACTACGAAATCCCTAATATCAGCGAAGACTATGTGCACCGCATTGGCCGCACAGGTCGTGCAGGCTCAAGCGGAGAAGCAGTGAGCTTGGTATCGCTTGACGAAGAAGGATTCATGAAAGAGATTGAGTACTTCACCAATCAACAAGTACCCGTTTTGCTGGTGGAAGGCTTCGGCCCCGACCCTGAAGAAAAAGCCGAACCGATTGCTATGGGTCGTCAAACCTTGTGGGGTGGCTTAGGCCATCCACCAGGACGCGATGTGATGGCTGCAGCCGCCCGCGCTGCGCGACAAGAAATGATGGACCGTATTCGTGAATCCAAAGCCACTAACGGCGGCGGTGGCCGTGCGCCGCGCCCCAACGGCCATGTGAGTCGCGATCGCAACGGCGAACGCCCTCCTCGCCAAGGCGATCGACCAGCGTTTACTGGCGAAAGGCCTCAGCAAGGCAGCGAACGATCTGAGTTTTCAAACGATCGGCCTGGTTTCTCAGGAGAGCGTCCGCCTAGAAATGGCAACCGTCCTCAAGGCCAGCGCCCACCTAGGCAGTTTGATAACCGCGGACCACGTCCAGAGGGCCAACGACCCCCTAGAGACTTTGAGGC
>JBAXNJ010000085.1:0-6731 GCA_037133815.1 Betaproteobacteria bacterium | reverse complement strand
ATCGCCTGCTTTGATAACTTCGTTATCTTTCAAACGGAAAGACAGCAGCACCGCTTTTTTAATCCACTGGTGCGTGGTCCATTGGCCAACCGCTTGGCGGGTGGCTACGCGCATGCGCCCGGCGTTCATCTCGGCAATGACGTGTTCCACCGCATCGCGAACTTCTTGCGATGCATTGGCAGAGTTGATGGAAGCGCGGTTCTCCCAAGCGGTATCAATGATGGATTGAATTTGAGCGGTCATAGTTGATCTTTTTTGAATAGTGAAAAGGATTTATGGGCGTTGAACAAATTCAACAATGCGTTGTGCGGCTTGCATGCATTCTTGGGTCTCAGCAACCAAGGCCATGCGAATGCGTCCTGCACCAGGATTGAAGCCCTGAGACTCACGCGCTAAAAAGCTACCTGGTAGAACTGTCACATTGTATTGAGCCAGAAGATCCCTGGCGAAAGCTTGGTCGTCACCGCCCGGCACAGCGGCCCACAGATAAAAACCTGCATCAGGTAACTTAACGTCTAGGACCTGCGCCAACAGGGGCGTGACCGCCGCAAATTTTTGGCGGTACATATCGCGATTGGCCACCACATGGGCTTCGTCATTCCAAGCGGCGATGCTGGCTGCTTGCACCAAGCCACTCATGGCGCTGCCGTGGTAGGTGCGATAGAGCAAAAATTGCTTGATCAAGTTTGCGTCACCAGCCACAAAGCCGCTGCGCATCCCAGGCACATTGCTGCGTTTGGAAAGACTGGTGAAGGCAACGAGATTTTTGTGATCCGTTCTACCTAATTTGTGAGAGGCTTCTAAGCCCCCCAATGGTGGCTCTTCTCGAAAATAAATCTCGCTGTAGCACTCGTCGCTGGCGATGACAAAACCAAAGCGGTCACTTAATTCAAAGAGTGTTTTCCAATCTTCTAAGGGCATAACCGAACCAGTGGGGTTACCGGGCGAGCATACAAATAGCAATTGCGTGTTTTTCCAGACATCTTCTGAAACCTTGGTCCAATCGACATTGAAATTCAGTGCCGGATCGCTAGGAGCGTAATAGGCTTGTGCGCCCGCAAGCAAGGCCGCACCCTCATAGATTTGATAGAAGGGGTTGGGGCAAACCACAGTAGCCCCGGCTTTTGATCCATCCACCACGGTTTGGGCAAAAGCAAACAAAGCCTCGCGCGATCCATTGATCGGCAAAATTTGGTTGTCGGGGTTAAGCGTCAAACCATAACGCCTTTGAAGCCAGTTAGCGCAGGATTGGCGCATAGCAGAAATACCGGCCGTAGCTGGGTAGGAACTTAGGGCAGCAGTGGAAGATGCAAGGGCATCCAAAACCAATTGCGGCGTGGCATGACGCGGTTCACCGATGCCAAGGCTGATAGGGGAATATTCGGCTGAGGGTGCAACGGTTGAAAAAAGTTGCTTTAAGCGCTCAAAAGGGTATGGCTGAAGTCTTTGTAAAAGGGGATTCATGACTGCTATTATCGTCAAGCCATAACCTCCTCACTGACCCTGTCGCTATGTCTTTACTGCTTGATTTAACGCGCGCCAAAGAATTTGCTCAAGAACCTGAGCAGTTGCAACAACTCTTAGTTACTTTTGAGCACAGTTTGTCCTCAGAACTTTTAGAACTAGATGTGGCATTTGCCCATGGAAATACCCAAAAAGCTGAGCATGCACTGCACGCCCTCAAAGGCTTTTTACCCATGTTCACGGTCGACCTCTTGGGCTCCTCAGTGGTCGATTTATATGCCAAATCTAGGCAACAGCCTTTTGAGACAACTAAGTCGCAATTTACTACCTTGGTACCCAATTTGGAGCTTCTCTTGTCTCAGGTTCGTGACCGTCTGAGCCCTTTATGATGCATACCTAGTTAAAAGAGGTTTTAGGTGCGTCTGAATTCAATCAAGTTGTCGGGTTTCAAGTCTTTTGCGGACCCCACAAATTTCCTTTTGCCAGGCCAATTAGTCGGTGTGGTCGGCCCTAACGGTTGCGGTAAGTCCAACATCATGGACGCGGTACGCTGGGTTTTGGGCGAAAGCCGAGCCAGCGAGTTGCGCGGCGACTCGATGCAAGACGTCATTTTTAACGGCACCACCAGCCGAAAAGCGTCTAGCCGTTCCAGTGTAGAACTCGTCTTTGACAACTCCGATTACCGTGCGGGTGGTCAATGGAGCCAATTCACTGAAATTGCTGTCAAGCGCGTCCTGACACGCGACGGAACCAGTAGTTATTACATCAATAACCAACCCGTACGCCGTCGTGACGTGCAAGACGTATTTTTGGGTACTGGCTTGGGTCCAAGGGCCTACGCCATCATTGGCCAAGGCACGATCAGCCGCATCATTGAATCCAAACCTGAAGAACTTCGTTTGTTTTTGGAAGAGGCCGCTGGCGTCTCCAAGTACAAAGAGCGACGCCGTGAAACAGAAAACCGGCTGAGTGACACCCGCGAGAACTTGACGCGTGTCGAAGATATCTTGCGCGAGCTCACAGCCAACCTCGAAAAACTAGAAAAACAGGCTGAAGTTGCCCAACGTTTCAACACCTTGCAATCAGACGTCACGCTCAAACAGCGGCAACTCTGGTTCTTAAAGCGCGCTGATGCCGAAGTTGATCAGACGAACATCAAAACCCAAGTTGACAAATCTGTTACTGAATTGGAATCTCGCATTGCCGATTTGCGACATATCGAGGCAGATTTAGAAACTATTCGCCAGGCGCATTACGCGGCTGGAGATCAAGTCAACCAATCGCAAGGCGCTTTGTACGAAGCCAGCGCTGAAGTCGGTCGCCTCGAGGCTGAAATTCGTTTTGTGGTGGAAGGCCGCCAACGCGCACAGGCACGACTGGCGCAGATGAAAGAGCAAACCCTGCAATGGACACAGCAGAGCGAGCAGGCTGCACTAGAGATCTCGCAGTTATCAAACAAATTAGGAGAGGCCGAAATTCAAGCTGCCGCTCTGTCTGAACAAATCGAACAAGTTCACGTCACCTTGCCCGAGCAAGAAACCGCCCTAGAAGCCGCCCAAATGCGAGCGAACGAGCAGCGTAATGCGGTATCTCAGGTTCAACAACGCATACAAGTGCTTGCGGCAGACCAACGCAATATTGAAGAGCAAAGCAAACAGTTGGAATTGCGCAAAGAGCGTCTCAACAACGACCAACAATCGTTGAATGCACCTGACCCACAAAAGATTGAGCTACTCAAGGTACAACGTAACGACGCGCAAGCTGCTGCCGAGCAAAAGACTTCGCAACTCGAAGCTTTGCAGGCCCAAGTTCCAGAACTAGATGAGTCCCGTAGAGGAGCGCAAGACAGCGTCAACGCAGAGCAGTCCAAACATGCCGATTTATCGGCGCGCTTGCAAGCTTTGCAAGCGCTTCAGGCCAAAGTTCAAACCAACGACAAACTCAAGCCTTGGTTGGCCTCCCATGGGTTAGAAGGGTTGCAGGCCTTGTGGCAACGTATCCATATCCAAGCAGGCTGGGAAAACGCGCTTGAGGCTGCACTACGCGAGCGGCTCTCAGCATTTGAAATCAGCAAGTTAGAAATGGTTAGCGGCTTTGCTGCAGATGCGCCACCTACCAAACTCACCTTTTTTACACCTGCCAATGCGGCGCTTGACAGCACTTCTGGTGATTTGCAACGCCTCGCTGATTTACTGCGATTGAACGACGCTGGCCACAAAGCTTTAATGGGTGAATGGTTGCAAGGTTGTTTTGTTGCACCCGATCTGGCGCAAGCCTTGGCCAAGCGTCAACAACTTAAACCTGGTCAGGCTATTTATGTTCCCCAAGGGCACGCTGTAACCGCCCACAGCGTGAGTTTTTATGCCCAAGATAATGAGCAAGCAGGTCTACTCGCGCGTTCGCAAGAAATTGAAAACTTAGATAAGAGTCTTAAAGCGCAGGCCCTCATCAGCGAAGAGGCGCGTCAGACTTTATCGCGAAGCGAATATGCGTATCGTGAGGCATCACAAAGTTTGGTTAGTGTGCGCACGGAATCCACCGCTTCCCAAGCACGTGTGCACGAGGTAGAAGTTGAACTCTTACGCTTGACGCAAATTGCAGAGCAAATGCGTCTTCGTGGCGATCAAATTGGTCAAGATTTAGGCGACGTCGAAACGCAGTTGTTAGAACTCAACAACCGCAGATCCCAAGCCCAAGAAGATTTTGAAGCGCTCGATATGCAACTGGCAGACGCTCAAGAGCGCCATGCCCAATTAGATGAAACAGTCATTCAAGCGCAGCAGAGTTTCAATGCAACACGAGAACGCCAAAGTGAACTAGAGCGCCAAGCCCAAGAAGCAGATTTCGCGAAAAGAAGTTTGTCTACCCGTGAGGCTGAACTCAATCGCGTCATCGAAACAGCACAGCTGCAGTCTGCTTCGATTGCGCAAGAAGAAAAATTGGTGCAAGAAGATCTCGCCCGCTTATCAGACGCAACAGCGCAATCTGGTTTACAAGTTGCGTTGAATGTCAAACTAGAACGCGAATCAGCGCTAGCTGCCAAGCGTAGCGAATACGACGACTTAACGGCTAAGTTACGCGCAAGCGATGAGCACCGTCTGCGCTTGGAGCGTGAACTCGATCCTATGCGCCAACGCATTACCGATTTGCAACTCAAAGAACAGGCAGCACGTTTAGGTTTCGAGCAATACAACCAGCTTTTGATAGACAACGCGGCTGATTTAGAAACCATCGCCCTGTCTATTTCAGAAAACAACGTACGTTTGACTGGCCTTCAGTCTGAGATTGACCGTTTACAACGCGAAATCAATGCGCTCGGGCCCGTCAATATGGCGGCGCTTGATGAGCTCACGGCTGCAACAGAACGCAAGTCCTTCCTAGACGCACAGTCCGCGGACTTGAACGAAGCGATGGCCACCTTGGAGGACGCTATCCGCAAGATCGATGCAGAAACCCGTGCTTTGTTAGACGAAACCTTCAATAGCGTGAACCTGCATTTCGGAAAAATGTTCCCTGAACTCTTTGGCGGTGGCAACGCCCGCTTGGTGATGACAGGCGAAGAGATTTTGGATTCGGGTGTGCAAGTGATGGCCCAGCCTCCAGGTAAAAAGAACCAAAGCATCAACCTGCTTTCAGGCGGCGAAAAAGCGCTCACCGCGATTGCCTTGGTTTTCGCCATCTTTCAACTCAACCCCGCGCCATTCTGTTTGTTGGACGAGGTGGACGCACCCTTGGACGATTCAAACACCGAACGCTTCGCGAAATTGGTGACAACCATGTCCAAGAGTACCCAGTTCTTATTTATCTCCCATAACAAGATCACGATGCAAATGGCCGAGCAATTGATCGGCGTGACCATGCAAGAACAAGGTGTGTCACGTATCGTGGCGGTTGATATGGAATCCGCCATCTCCATGGTCGATACCGTTTGATACCGCTGCAGCCATGAGTAATCTTCAAATTGGTTTGGCAATTGCAGGCGGCGTTGTGCTGGCCGCTGTTGTGGCGCACAGCACCTGGACGTCGCGTAAAAACAAACCACGTCAAGCCGACCCTGTCGACCAAGAAACGTTGATAGAGCCTGCGAGTATTTCTTCTGCAAGTTTTGATGGTCCGCTAGAACCCGCTTTTGAATCTACGCCAGGTTATCCTCGATCAAACACAGATACCCTGACTGTTCCTCAGCAACAAACGTCTTTGTCGCATGACCCTGTGAACGACATGGCGCTGGCGATGATGCAAGAAGCAACTATGCACGCCCAGCGTGAACCTAATGCAGCTGACTTAGCGCGAATCGCCGCAGATAAAGCCAAAGCGGCAGAACGCGCAGCAGAAGAAAAACGCACGCAAGCAACTCAGGCTGCACGTGACATAGCCGCACCCGATTTAATACCTGTCGAAAAACGTCTTATATTGGACGCCTTGATTGATGTGATTGCCGCGATTGAAATCGACCACCCCATCTCCGGTGAGGCAACGCTTGCTGCGATGCCACCTACGCGTCGTGTTGGTAACAAACTGTTTATTTTGGAAGGCCTGCACACTGAAACAGGGCTGTGGGAGCAACCTCGCAATGGCCAGCGATACAGCGCTTTTCAAGTGGGTGTCCAACTTGCCAACCGCATGGGTGCATTGAATGAAATTGAATTCTCAGAATTCGTTTTAAAAATTCAGCACTTTTCCGATGCCATCAATGGAGCGCCTGAGTTCCCAGACATGCTCGACGAGGTTGCCCGTGCACGCGAGCTTGATAGCTTTGCGAGCGCACACGATGCGCAATTGAGTTTCACGATCAAAGCTGTCAGAACGGCTTGGAGCCCAGGCTATGTGCAACAAAATGCGGCGCGTCTTGGTTTTGTAGCCGGTGTGATTCCCGGTCGCATGGTAGTTCCAGCGCCTGTTGTGGGTTTACCTCCCATTTTGGGTTTGACATTTGATGCGCAAGCAGCCATGTCTGAAGACCCTGCGCAGTCTGCTATTTGGGAACTCACACTCTCGCTCGACGTACCCCAAGTAGACCGCCAAGAGGAGCCTTTTGCACGCATGGTGCACACAGCCGATGAATTAGCCCGTGTGATGGACGGTGCGGTCACCGATGACAACGCCCAAGCTTTGTCCCAAGCTGCGATTGCTTCCATTTCAAAAGATCTGCAAGCGCTCTACGACACGCTAGATGCCAGAGATTTATCGGCAGGATCTGTTCAAGCAAGACGCTTGTTTAGCTAATGGACCCGCAAACACCAGCAACGCGGGCGCTGGCGTTGCGA
>JBAXNJ010000084.1:0-6739 GCA_037133815.1 Betaproteobacteria bacterium | reverse complement strand
CGTTGCTGGAACCCCAGCACCAAAAATCGGGTCGTAACAACAACGGTCATATCACGACACGTCACAAAGGCGGCGGTCACAAGCACCACTACCGTGTGGTCGACTTCCGTCGTAACAAAGACGCGATTCCTGCCAAGGTTGAGCGTATCGAGTACGACCCTAACCGCACTGCGCACATCGCTTTGATTTGCTACGCAGACGGTGAGCGTGCTTACATCATTGCACCGCGTGGTTTAGAAGTTGGCGCAACCTTGCTCAGCGGTTCGGAAGCTCCGATCCGTGCAGGCAACACTTTGCCCATCCGCAACATCCCCGTCGGTTCAACGATCCATTGCATCGAATTGAAGCCTGGTGCTGGTGCGCAAATCGCGCGTTCAGCCGGCACGTCAGCCACTTTGCTGGCGCGTGAAGGCACTTACGCCCAAGTGCGTATGCGCTCTGGTGAAGTTCGCAAGATCCACATCGAATGCCGCGCCACCATTGGTGAAGTCGCTAACGAAGAACACAGTCTGCGCCGTTTGGGCAAAGCAGGCGTCAAGCGCTGGATGGGTATTCGCCCCACCGTGCGCGGCGTCGCGATGAACCCAGTGGATCACCCACACGGCGGTGGCGAAGGTCGCACCGGCGAAGGCCGTCATGCTGTCGACCCATGGGGTAACCTGACCAAAGGCTACCGTACCCGTAACAACAAACGCACACAAGTCATGATTGTGTCGCGTCGCAAAAAGTAAGGGGTAACAAATGACTCGCTCTCTCAAAAAGGGTCCGTTTGTTGACCACCACTTGGTGGCCAAGGTCGACAAAGCCATTGCAACCAAAGACAAAAAGCCGGTGAAAACTTGGTCGCGTCGTTCTATGGTTTTGCCCGATTTCATCGGCTTGACCATCGCTGTGCACAACGGCAAGCAACACGTCCCTGTTTACATCACAGACCAGATGGTGGGCCACAAGCTCGGCGAATTCGCCTTGACGCGCACCTTCAAAGGTCACCCCGCGGACAAAAAAGTCCAGAAGAAATAAGGAAACACCATGGAAACACGTGCAGTCCTTCGGGGCGTCCGTCTCTCGGTTGATAAAGGCCGTTTGGTTGCGGACATGATTCGCGGCAAAAAAGTTGATCACGCTCTCAACATCTTGACTTTCACGCAGAAAAAAGCTGCTGGCATCGTCAAGAAAGTGTTGGAGTCCGCCATCGCTAATGCCGAACACAACGACGGTGCAGATATCGACGAGTTGAAGGTGAAAACCATCTACGTCGAAAAAGGCGCCACGCTCAAGCGTTTCACCGCCCGCGCCAAAGGCCGCGGCAACAGTATCAGCAAGCCTACCTGCCACGTCTATGTGACAGTCGGCAACTGAAAGGGTTAAGAAAGATATGGGACAAAAAATCCACCCAACAGGCTTTCGCCTCTCGGTCAGCCGTAATTGGGCCAGCCGTTGGTACGCTAGCAACCGTGACTTCGCTGGCATGCTGGCAGAAGACATCAAGGTACGCGAGTACCTCAAGGCCAAACTCAAAAATGCCGCTGTTTCACGCGTGCTGATTGAGCGCCCCGCTAAAAATGCCCGCATCACTATCTTCTCAGCACGTCCGGGCGTGGTGATTGGTAAAAAAGGTGAGGACATCGAAACACTCAAGCGCGAACTCGCTAGCCGCTTGGGCGTGCCTGTGTCGGTCAACATCGAAGAAGTGCGCAAGCCCGAAATCGATGCCCAGTTGATCGCTGATAGCATCACCCAACAGCTCGAAAAGCGCATAATGTTTCGCCGCGCGATGAAGCGCGCCATGCAAAACGCCATGCGTCTCGGTGCCCAAGGCATCAAGATCATGTCAGCTGGTCGCTTGAACGGCATCGAAATCGCACGTACCGAGTGGTACCGCGAAGGCCGTGTGCCACTCCACACATTGCGCGCAGACATTGACTACGCAACCTCTGAAGCAAAAACCACTTACGGCATCATCGGTGTCAAAGTGTGGGTTTATAAAGGTGACACACTAGGCCGTAACGACCTACCCGCCGCCGCTGATCCCCGTGCTGAAGAAGAGCGTCGTCCACGCGGCCCACGCCGCGATGCACGCCCCGCAGGCGATCGTCCTGCACGTACAGGCGCTCGTCGTCCTGCCGGAACCAATGCCGCACCAACGGATGGCAGCGATAAACCCGCTGAAGCCGCTGATGCCCCTAAAACTATCGTCAAGCGCGTCCGCAAGGTTGCCGCGCCCACAGCCACTGGCACGGCTGCGGACGGTCAAGGAGAATAAGCATGCTGCAACCAGCACGCCGTAAATACCGCAAAGAACAAAAAGGCCGCAACACCGGCATCGCTACCCGTGGCAACACCGTGGCGTTTGGTGATTTCGGCTTGAAGTCCACTGACCGCGGTCGTCTCACGGCTCGTCAAATTGAATCCGCACGTCGTGCGATTTCCCGTCACGTCAAACGTGGCGGTCGTATCTGGATTCGTGTGTTCCCTGACAAACCAATTTCCCAGAAGCCTGCTGAAGTGCGTATGGGTAACGGTAAAGGTAACCCCGAGTACTACGTCGCAGAAATCCAACCCGGCAAAGTGTTGTATGAGATCGTGGGAGTTCCAGAAGAACTCGCGCGTGAAGCCTTCCGCTTGGCTGCTGCCAAGTTGCCCTTGCGCACCACTTTCGTGGCACGCATGATTGGTCAATAAATTCAGGAGATATAAGAAATGAAAGCTGCTGAACTACGCCAAAAAGATGTTGCCGGTGTGAAAGAAGAAGTCAAAGCTTTGCAAAAAGCCCATTTCGGTTTGCGTATGCAAAAAGGCACCCAACAACTCAACAATACCTCGCAATTGCGCTCGACCCGTCGAAGCATTGCACGTGCCAAAACCATCCTTGCTGAAAAGCAAGCCGCTAAATAAGGACAATGAAGATGACGGACACCAAAAAATCCCTCAAACGCACCTTGATTGGCAAGGTGGTCAGTGACAAACGCGCCAAGACGGTCACCGTGTTGGTCGAGCGTCGCGTCAAGCACGCGCTATACGGCAAGATTGTGGGTAAATCAAGCAAATACCACGCACACGATGAAACCGGCGAGTTTCACTTGGGCGATCTGATTGAAATCACAGAAAGCAAGCCTATTTCGAAAACCAAAAATTGGGTCGCTACCCGTTTGGTTGAAAAAGCAGCTGCAGCCTAAGTTTTTGTAGGCTTGTGTCCTGTAAAAAACTCAAAAACGGCCCACAATGTGGGTCGTTTTGCTTTTCTAGCCCTTACTTTTAACCACCTCTTTTAGGAGCATCCCATGATCAAAGTCGGAGATACATTGCCACACACCACCCTTATGGAATATTCAGAGGTGGAAGGTGAGGGTTGCAGCATTGGGCCTAACGCCGTAGATGTCGCAAAAGCAACTGCCGGTAAAACCGTTGCAGTCTTTGGATTGCCCGGTGCGTTCACACCCACTTGTTCGGTCAAACACGTTCCTGGCTATGTCGACCACGCTGCTGAATTAAAAGCTGCAGGCGTCGATGAGATTTGGTGTGTCAGCGTGAACGACGCATTCGTGATGGGCGCTTGGGCGCGCGAGTTGCACACCGCCGGCAAAGTCCGTATGTTGGGCGACGGTAGCGCAGATTTTGCCAAAGCTACAGGTTTGACACTTGACTTGACAGCACGCGGTATGGGTGTGCGTAGCAACCGCTACTCTATGTTGGTCAAAGATGGCAAGGTCGCCGCTTTGAACTTAGAAGGCCCTGGCAAATTTGAAGTCAGCGATGCGCAAACCATGCTGACGCAAGCGGCTAACAAATCACTGTGATCAGTTAACGCTTAAGAACATTAAGCTTTCTAAGTCTCAAAAAAACCCGGTACTCGCCGGGTTTTTTTATACCGCTATGCTGAGTGTCACCATCCGGTACACGCCATAAGCACACACACCCACAACAACCAGTGCAAACAAGCGGGTTTGCAAAGAGTCGCGCGACGCTGGTGTGTTGGGCGAGGCTAACTTATCGCCATCGATCATCGGACGAATGAGGTTTTGTTTTTTGGCATACAAGTGGTAGAGCACAGCAGCGATATGTACGCCAATCAAAACCAAGATCAGAGGAAATCCAATTTCGGTGTGGTACTGGGTTGCGAACTCAACCCAAGCATTGGGAACCAATGCCGCCCAAGGGCCGCTGATGCTGATGTCGTCATCGCTCATCAGGCCGCTCAGGCCTTGCAGTACCAAAACAACAAGAAAAACAAAAACAGAAATGGCACCAAGCGGGTTGTGTCCAACAGAAGGCTTGACATCTGGGTTTTTGAAGTTGCGCAAATAGGAAAGCAAAGAAGACGGACTAGGAATAAAAGTTACAAAGCGCGACCAATGCCCGCCCACAATTCCCCAAATGATGCGGAAAAAAACCAAAGTCAACACGGTGTAGCCCAAATAAAAATGAACTGTCATAGCAAGGTCGCCGTTACCACCTGTGATGACCAAGCCCAGCACGCAAAGTGCCAACAATATGTGAAACAGTCGGGTGGGCAAATCCCAGATTCGGGTTTTTATGGTGTGGGCTTGTGGTGTCATGGCATAGTTGATTCAAAAAGACAGTGGTCGCACAGTATGCATAAAATAAAAAGGTGCGAGCTAAAACATCTATTTTCAACCCTTAAGGACTCTTTGCATGAAAAAACTTCTCCTATCCCTCATAGTTATCAGCGCAACTTTTATTGGGGCATCCGCACAAGCCCAATTTGCCAAGCCTGAAGACGCTATCAAGTACCGCAAGGCGGCTTTAACTGTAATGGGGGCACACACATCGCGCCTTGGCGCTATGGCGCAAGGACGCGTTCCATTTGATGCAAAAACTGCCACCGAAAATGCAGAAATCGTTGCTGACATGGCCAAACTACCTTGGGCTGCATTTGTAGACGGATCTGACAGCGGCGACACCAAAGCCAAAGCTGAAATTTGGAAAGAAAGCGCCAAGTTCAAAGACTATGCTGGCAAATTGCAAGCTGAGTCTGTCAAATTAGTTGTTGCCGCAAAAAGTGGCAACCAAGACGCGTTTAAAACGGCGTTTGGTGCAACGGCTGGCACATGCAAAACATGCCACGACGACTTTCGCGCTAAATAATTGCCGCTTCGCGTAGTTGCTGGATTTTTTCGACTGAATAACCCAGCAACTCACCCAATACTTCGTCCGTGTGTTGTCCCAAAAGTGGTGGCGCAACGTCATTACGAACAGGTGTTGCACTTAGTTTCATCGGGCTGGCCACCAAATTGACAGGTCCCGTTCCGGGCCTATCCCATGTATGCACCATGGCACGCGATTGCACATGGGGGTCATCAAATACTTCTGCCAAATTATTGATAGCGCCACATGGCACTTTGGCTGCTTCTAATGCACTGAGCCAATCTTGTTTCTTGCGCTTAAGCATGATTTCTTCAAGCATGGGTACCAGTACTGAACGATGACGAACGCGTTCAGAGTTTTTGGCAAATCGCGGGTCTTGCGAAATCTCAGACCTGCCTGCGACTGCACAAAATTTGGCGAATTGCCCGTCGTTGCCGACTGCCAAAATCAAATGGTCTTTGCTGCCATCAACTGCGGGCGCGACTTCAAACACTTGGTAGGGAACGATGTTTTGATGCGCATTGCCTGCGCGACCAGGCACTTTGCCAGACACCAAATAGTTCGCCCCCAAATTCGCCAACATGGCAACTTGCGTATCGAGCAAAGCCATGTCGATGTGTTGTCCTTGTCCCGTACTCTCGGCATGGCGTAGCGCAGCCAATATAGCAACGGATGCGTACATGCCTGTGAATAAATCAGCAACAGCCACGCCTACTTTTTGTGGACCGCCACCGATATCGTCGCGCTCACCCGTGACACTCATCAAACCACCGATACCTTGAACCGCGTAGTCGTATCCAGCACGTTCACGGTAAGGACCGGTTTGGCCAAAACCCGTCACGCTGCAATACACCAAGTGCGGATTGATTTTGGCAAGTGACGCAAAGTCCAAACCATAGCGCGCCATGTCGCCAACTTTGAAGTTTTCAATAAACACATCGCTGACCAAAACCAATGCGCGAATAATCTCTTGGCCTTCTGCAGACGCAATATCGCAAGTGATAGAGCGCTTATTACGGTTGGTGCCTAGGTAATAGGCGGCATCTGTGCTGTCATTACCCGCAGCATCTTTTAAAAAGGGAGGCCCCCAACCACGTGTGTCGTCGCCAAAAGTGGGGCGTTCAACTTTGACAACGTCTGCCCCTAAATCAGCCAGTGTTTGTGTGCACCAGGGGCCCGCGAGCACGCGGGATAAATCAAGTATGCGGATGCCATCTAATGCGTTCATTTACAAATTGTCGTGCAAAAGCTGTCCGTTAGAAGACAGGACAGCAACAAAGCGGCGCTAAACGCATGCCATCACATGTCAAATTACATAACAAGTCGAGATAATGGTTCGCATGAGAAATAAAGAACAAACGCATGACTTGCTGTCGCTTCGTGAAGTGGCTTGGGTATTTTTTGCTTTTGCTGTGGCGTATTTTTTATCTGCGCTTTTGCGTGCGATCACTGCCACTTTATCGCCCACCTTGAGCATGGAATTTGGTCTGCATGCACGCGATCTGGGTTTGCTAGCTGGAGGATATTTCTTGGGCTTTTCCATGACCCAATTGCCTTTGGGGCATTGGTTAGATGCGCATGGTCCTAAGAAGGTTGTCTTGCGCTTTTTGGCTATGGCTGTAGTCGGTTGTCT
>JBAXNJ010000083.1:0-6742 GCA_037133815.1 Betaproteobacteria bacterium | reverse complement strand
TCCCTTACACCCCTGAGGAATTAGACCGTTTGAACCAATTGGTCAAAGGCGCTGTCGGATTCAACGAAACACGTGGTGACGTAGTGACTGTTGTAGCAACCAAGTTTGAACCACAGTTTGACCCATCTATTATTCCTTGGTACCGTGATGAAAATTACCAAGTGATGGGCAATGCAGGCGTAGTGGGAGCTATCTTCTTGCTCGTCTTGTTGTTAGTAGTGCGACCCATGGTGCGTCGACTCACAACACCTGATGTGCGCCCCGCCGATTTGGCTGCTGTTGCTGCCGAGGCCGCAAATGCTGAAGCCAAGATGGCGATTGAGGTGGCAACGGCAGAGGCTGCTGCAGCCAAACTCTCAGCGCAACAAGCCCGCGAAGCACACGAAGCAGAGATTGCGAGAATTGCCGAAGAAGCCATGTTGGCAGCACAAGAAGCTGCACGCCTGTCTGAAGAAGCACGAATTGCAGCGGCCGCCAAAGCCGAAGCCGATGCCTTGGCTGCACTGAACCCTGCAACAGGTGAGCCTTCAGAAGAAATTGAAATTCAAGAAGGCGAATCTTTAGACGAAGTGAAAGCCCGTATGGCCGCGATGAAGCCTAAGAAGCAATCCATCTCGGCTGATTTGCTCAACACTGCGAACTCGTATGATGACAAAGTCGCGTTGATTCGTATGATTGTGGCTGAGGACTCCACCCGCGTGGCTGGCGTTCTCAAGAACTTGATCCGTCAATAACACCGAATAATTTAAGTTTAGGACTACACCATGGCTGATATCAATATGGGAATGTCGGAAGCACTGCGTGCTGAGATGGCCAACATCACCTCGACCCAACGTGCGGCAGTGTTGATGTTGCTCTTGGGCGAGGAACAAGCAGCGGACATCATTAAATTTTTAAACCCTAAAGAAGTCCAAGCGCTGGGTGCTGCGATGGTGGCTGCGGCTGATTTTTCGCAAGAAGCTGTCAATGTGGTGTTGGACGAATTTGTCGAACATTTGAAGAAGCAATCTTCCTTGAGTATGGGCAGCACCGACTATGTAGAAAACGTGATGCGTCGCGCATTAGGCAACGACAAAGCCGCTTCTGTGTTGAACCGCATCATGCCTGGACAAGCCAGCAAGGGCTTAGATATTTTGACGTGGATGGATGCCCGTGGCATTGCAGACATGATCAAGGCCGAGCATCCTCAGGTGGTGGCCATCATCTTGTCTTTGCTGGAAGCCACTGTGGCTGCAGACGTATTGAACTTCTTGCCGCCTGAGCCTCGCGCTGAAATTATTCAGCGCGTAGCAAGTTTGGATACGGTGCAACCCTCTGCTATGGCCGAACTAGAAGGCATCATGAAAATGCAGTTCTCTAAAAGCGCATCGTCACAGTCATCTAGCTTTGGTGGCGTAGAAGCTGCAGCCAAGATCATGAACTTGACCAAGACGTCTTTGGAGTCAAGCATTATGAATGGCTTGAATGAAATTGACCCTGAGTTGATGCTCAAGATTCAAGACAATATGTTTACCTTTGAGAGTTTGGTGGGCGTGAACAACAAAGGTATTCAGGTGCTCATGCGCACTGTCGAGCCAGATATGTTGATGGTGGCCTTGAAGGGCGCAAGCCCTGAAACCCAAGCCCGCTTTTTTGACAATATGTCTGAGCGTGCCCGTGGCATGTTCCGCGACGATATGGAAGCCAAAGGCCCACAACGTATGTCGGACGTGGAAGAAGCCCAAAAGAAAATCATGCGAATGGCCAGACAGCTGTCTGACTCAGGTGAATTGGTATTAGGCGGCGGAGACTATGTATAACCGTTTAGTCGTGCCGCGGTCAGCCATTCCATGGCAGCCCGCTTCTAAGTTAGACCTTCGTCGTTCTGAAGTCGGATATGACACGACTGTCTGGGGCGAAGATGAACCCCAAGATTTTGCGGATGCGCCGTACCCAGAAAACCTGGACGGTTTTGCGACCGACGCCCATACCTCTGTAACGCAAACGCTGACTGAACAAGCCAGGCTGTCATTGGCTTTGTTACAAGAACAAGAAACGCAAGCTAGCTTTGATAGCAACTTGACTGCTCCTAAAACCAGTGCATCGGTCAATGAACATTTGCCATTTGTGATGGACGATTACGCGGCTGCAAGACGCATCAAGGTGCTGCTTGCCAAAGGTTTGCTGGACAAAAAAAATGTGGGTCGATTTGTAGATGACCGAGACATTTCTGATTCTGCTGATACAAATGATGATTTAAAAATAGCGCAATCGCACTTAGAGGCAACGCAAGAAGCCCTAGATGCCATAACCGCTGAATCTTCCGGGCAAAGCACAGAAGAACAAATAGATGAGCCCGAAGTCCAAGCAGAAGCCAAAGGCATTCCTTTAGAAGAAGTTGTACAACGCGAAGAGGCTCAGTTCTCCAAAGGTTTAGCCCAAGGCATAGAAGAGGGTAAGGCTGAAGGCTTTGAAGCTGGCAAAGCGCAAGGTTTAGAAGAAGGCAAGGCCTTGGGTCTTGAAGAAGGCAAAGGACAAGGCCTAGAAGAAGCCGTGCAAGAAGCCTTAGAAAAAGGCAAAGCAGAAGGCTTAGAAGAAGGCATTGCTCGTGGCATAGAACAAGGAGAGCGCCAAGCCCGTGAAGCGATGGAGCAAGAAGTGGCAACACAGTGCGAGGTGCTTTCGCAAGTGGCAGAAGGCTTGCATGATTTGCTACAAGACCCACAACGGTTTTTCAATCCATTGAAACGCTTGGCTTTAAATATGGCGCAACATATTTCCAAACATGAGATAAGTATTTCTCCACATGCAATCGACGCTTTGGTGCAAAACTGCTTGAACGAACTAGACCACCCGATTAAAGGTGCGGTTGTAGTGGAGCTCAACCCCCAAGATAAAAAATTACTCGAAACCTTGACCACTGCCAGTCTGCAAGGCGTTCACTTAGAAGCCGTGCCTCAATTGGCGTCTGGCAGTGTGCGCGTGATTGCTAACGATATGGTGGTTGAAGATTTGATTGAAAACCGGCTGGAAGCTTTGACAAGAAGTTTGGCGCTTAAGGAGGTCACGCCTCGTGCAGAACCTGTTGTTGAAACGAATAAAAATCCAGAAACGGAAGTTCAAGAGGCATCTATAGAACTCTCTGAAGAGGCTTCTCCTGAAGCATCACCAGATGCGCCTGAAGAACTATCGTTTGAGCCAACTTCTGAAGTAGACGAACAAATTAAAAAAGATGATGGGGAGGCAGAAGATGTTCATTCCTGACGTCATCAATACTTTGTTGATGGGTTTGATTTTCATGGTCATCGTGGTGACTGTGGTGCGACCATTTGTCATGCATATCGTCAACGGACAGATGACGACTGACGATATGCAAAAAGAAGCCATTGAAGCGGTACAACAAGAAATGATGCGAGCTAGCATGTTGGCTGAAGCCAAGCGCAATGACCAAATACGTTTTCAGCAATTGATGTTGGAAGTGCCAGAAAAACCCAAGCCCAAACCAGTGTTTGAGGTCGATCTAGAAGCAGAAGAAGCGAAAGCCAAAGAAGAAGCAGAGGCTCAAGCGCAAGCTATTGCTGATGCTGCACAAGCTGCCGAAGGCGCTGCGATGGATGGTGAGGTTGTAGTAGAAGGCGAAGCTGCAGAAGAACCAGCCAGCAATGAAATCGTCATGCAAGAAGGTGAATCTTTGGCAGATGTAAAAGAACGTATGAAGCGCGAACAAGCCAAAGCTAAGAAACCAACGATTCCGCCAGAGCTACTCAATAACGCCAACAGCTACGAAGACAAAGTAGGCGTGGTGCGCATGGTGGTGCAAAACGACCAAAGCCGTGTGGCTGGCGTGATCCGCAGCATGATCCAAACACAATAACTAACCTAGAGCTGTTTCCATGCTTGATTTCGCGCAAGAAGTAGAGACCACGCTAGAGCAATTGCGCGTGCCAGACCCGCAACGCAGCGGCACCTTGGTGCGTTTGGTGGGTTTGACTTTAGAGACACGCGGCATCATGGCACCTTTGGGTGCGTGCTGTGAAGTATTGGGCCAACACGGCCATCGTATTGAGGCCGAGGTAGTCGGATTCAACGACCGCACTTTGTATTTGATGCCTTTTACAGACCCTGTGGGCGTAGGCCCAGGTGACATGGTGCGCGTGATGCGCAACTCAGGCCAAGTGCGTTTGGGTGATGGTTTGTTAGGCCGCGTGATTGATGGTCGCGGACAACCTTTAGATGGTCGTCCCTTGCCTGAATTACCAGACCAAATGACTTTGTTCGGCAGGCCTCTCAATCCTATGGAGCGTGGACCTATCAATTCCATTTTGGATGTGGGTGTAAAAGCCATTAACTCCGTGTTGACGGTTGGGCGAGGTCAGCGTATTGGTTTGGTTGCTGGTTCTGGTATTGGTAAAAGTGTGTTGTTAGGCATGCTGACCCGATTCACCAAAGCCGATATCGTGGTGATTGGTTTGATTGGTGAGCGTGGCCGCGAAGTGCAAGCGTTTATCAGCGAATCGTTGGGGGACGAAGGCTTGGCGAAGTCGGTGGTGATTGCCGCACCTGCCAACGTATCTCCCGTGTTGCGACTCAAAGCCACCCATATGACCCATGTGGTCGCAGAATATTTTCGTGACAAAGGCTTGAATGTGTTATTGCTGTGCGACAGCTTGACGCGTGTCGCCCATGCGCAGCGTGAAATTGGTTTGGCGATTGGCGAACCGCCCACCGCGAAAGGGTATCCACCCTCTGTATTTGCCTTGCTTCCCAATTTGATTGAACGCGGTGGTGTTGGTAGACATGGACATGGCTCTATCACCTCCATCTATACCGTGCTTGCCGAAGGTGATGATGCATCAGACCCTATCGTAGACATTGCCCGTGCATCATTGGACGGACAAGTTATGTTGTCGCGCACTTTAGCTGACCAAGCGCATTACCCTGCGATTGATTTGAACGGCTCGATTTCACGTGTGATGCAAACCATAGTGGATAGCGAGTCGATGCGGCAAGCCAACCGTTTTAGACGCTTGTGGTCTGTCTACCAACAAAATGCAGATTTAGTGCAAGTGGGCGCTTATGAAGCTGGAACCAACCCAGAGTTGGATGAAGCGATTCGCCTGCGCGAACAAATGGTGATGTTCTTGCGCCAAGACATGCACATCAGCGAAGACTATGACGTGTCATTGGGTAACCTCAAACAATTGATGTCATGAAACCCCGCGCAGCGTGGCCCATCTTGGCAAAAAAAGCCAAAGAAAAATGCGACCAAGCCATGGCCGCATTAGTCAAGGGTCGTGAAAAAATTAAAAGCCTTGAGCAAAGTCGTAGCCGTATGGAAGCGCTCTACGCTGACTATTTGGCGCGTTCAATAGAAACAGAAAAAAAATCTCTCAGCATGCAAGAGACAATGAACTTCCGTGGTTTTTTGCAGCAAATTCAAACCTTGATCAAGCGTGTCGACATAGACCTTCAACATGCTAAATTTGAGTTAGACATCTTAAAAGCTAACTTGCTAGCCGCAGAAAAGAAACGCATTCAAATGGAAACTTTGCAAGAGCAAGATGAGCGGCGAATTAGAGACGCTGCAGCTAAGCGCGAACAACGTGAAATGGATGCTGCGGGTGTGATGCTTTTTAATATGAAGTGATCAAACTGTGACTAAATCTATTGTGTGAAGTTGGTTTGGAAGTGGCTAGAGTTCTATATCGATGATTGCCAACCTGCTTGCAACCAATGCCAATAGTGGGGCTTGAATTCCCAAGGTATCAGCGCAGTAGGCGTCTCGTCTGTAAATACATGTGAAGTGAGATGGTCAAACCAAATGCCTTGTGCCTGCAAGCTTTGCACCAAGGATTGGCTGTAAGTGGCGTTCATATCTTTTGGAAATACGCTGTGACGCACATCTTGCATACGAGCATCTTGTGAACGCACAACTTGTTGGGTAGGACCTGACAGCAAGTCATGCACGCTGCCCCAATCGCGTCCCGTCAAGGTGGTTTTGAGTGCGCGAAGTTTTTTTTCTACTAGCGCTTCATCTCTTATGCGGTAGCGGTGTTGCCCCAACATATTGTCAAACCAGATGCTGGCTTGTGGGTGCTTTGCAAGTATTTCAGGCAAATGTGCCATGGCATCTTGGCGGTGGTGGGTGATTTGTGTGTTGCTTTTATGCAGTACCTGACCATGGCGCCAATTAAAAAGGTGATGGGCTAGTGGGTCGATGTCGTAAGCGTCTATGCAATCAAACTGGGTGAGCCATGCAGTGGGCATCATCCAACCCGCGCTACAACCCATCAATAGCAAATCTTTGTATCGTGGCTGGCAATGCATTAAAAAATCTTCAATATGCGTAACTGTGGGTTGCCAACGATTGTGAGATTGAAATGCGTGCAGATGCCAATTCAGCCCGCCAGTGCCTCCGGCATTTACCAAGTCTTTCAGTATTGCTTGCATTCCCATAACTTTGAACTATATCTGCGTGTATTCCCCAAGCGGGTGCCAATCTGACCTGGCATATTGATTGCAAAGTCTATGGAAACAGGCACTTTAGGTGTCAATAAACCGTCATTGCGCACAGGAAATTCATCATGCAAAGCTTCAATTGGGCCCAGTTCATCGCTAGTACCTTCAGTATTTTGCTGCTACTAGGTGTTGCGTGGTGGTGGGTTAAGCGCAACAAATCTATGGGCATACAAGGTAACGGCGAGCGGCGTATCCAGTTAGTGGAAGCACTGCCTTTGAGTTTGAAGCACAAGATGGTGTTGAT
>JBAXNJ010000082.1:0-6754 GCA_037133815.1 Betaproteobacteria bacterium | reverse complement strand
GAATTTCAGAAACCTCAGCATGCGCAATGCAAGCAAATGCGAACCAAGCTGACAGCATCAAGGGGGTGAGGATTTTTTTCATAGATATCTCCAAAAAATTTATATCAATTCATGCGGAAAGTCATAGCGCGCGGACCTGCACACTCAGTTTACTTAGTGCGGGGAACCAGTCTGGCACATAAAGGGTTTTCACTTATTCATTTATTGTTTTTCAATTCCTGCAAGTTTGACCAAACGCGCAGTGCTTTGGTAGTCGCGATGTATCTGCTCGGTAAACTCTTCGGGTGTACTAGGCGCAGGCACTAATCCCAAGGTTCGAATACGCAACTGCACACTGGCGTCATTGAGCGCAGCACTGATGTCTTTATTCAATTGCGCGACAAGCAAAGTAGGCGTCGCCGCAGCAACAGCAATTCCGTACCACTCGGGCATTTCCCCTAATGCGGGGTAGCCCGCTTGCTCAGCGGTAGGCGTACCCGGTAAGACATCTAAAGGGTCTTTACCAAAAAGAACTAAGGCCTTGAGTTTGCCGGCTCTTACATGGGGGGCCACAGAAGTAGGGTTGGCAACCATCATTGGGATATGACCAGCAAGCAAATCCACTACGGCAGGCCCAGCGCCTTTATATGCCACATGCGTGATATCGATTTGTGTGGCGGTTTTAAAAAGCTCACCTGCGAGTTGCGGTCCCGAGGCACTAGAGCCAAAAAATAATTTACCTGGTTGGCTTTTTGCCAGCGCTACCAATTCCTTGACCGTGTTAGCTGCCAACGAGGGATGGGCGACCAAGACAAATGGTTGTTGGGTACTTCGGATGACGGGTTTGAAGTCTTTAAGAGGATCGAACGGTGCATCTTTGTAGATGTGGGGATTGACGGTAAATACACCCTGATGGGCAAGTGCAAGTGTGTGTCCGTCTGGTAGGGACTTGGCCGCAAACGCTGTACCGATATTTCCTTGCGCACCCGCGCGGTTAT
Source organism: Betaproteobacteria bacterium (assembly GCA_037133815.1). Taxonomy (GTDB): domain Bacteria; phylum Pseudomonadota; class Gammaproteobacteria; order Burkholderiales; family Burkholderiaceae_C; genus Limnohabitans. The sequence goes on along the minus strand of JBAXNJ010000082.1, from coordinate 5,777 downwards.
CCACGATGACCTGCTGCTTCCATTGTTGGGTTAGCTTTTCAGCCAAGATACGCGCTAGCGCATCGGTGCCACCGCCTGGTGGAAAGGGCACCACGATAGTGACGGTGCGGTTCGGCGTGAAAGCATTCTGTGCCAAAACAGAAAAGGGTGCGACAGAGACGATGAGTAGTGTAGCGATCCATTTTTTCATAATTAATGTCCTAAGGTGTGTGTTCGTTTTAAGTTTGTGTATCTGGTATTTGCGCCAGTTTCATTAGCAAAGAGACGTCGGTAAGGTTGTCTAAGTTCCAAATTGCATCGATCAGCGAACGCGCTTGTTTAGTCGATAAGTGTTTGTTCGAAAGATCAAGAAATTTTTTCTCAATCTCTAAATCGCTCAGTGGATACTTGACTGAACCGCGGGCATTCGCAATATGCAGGCTGATCTCTGGGTGTTGTGCAAACTGCAAAGTGACCGTAGCAGAATCAATTGCATACGTTGGGTCATCTTTAAAGCAAACGCATGCACCTAAAGCGCGCAAGGCAGGATCTTGGACCGCTTCATCGCTGAATTCGTTCAAGCCTGCACGACCCCTAAGCAAACTTGCAGCTACCGCATGTTGGGCGCTCACTTGCGAGGCCCGACCTGACTGCACCGCAGGACGGTCTGTGCGTTGTCTAAGCAAAGGGTGGCCGGTTAACGTAATGGCGGTTATCTCGGAGCGAATCAATTCCAGTGTGCTTGGTTGATGGGCCAACTCTAAGCAGGCCTCGATAACTGGATTGAGCACTACGCCACAAGGATAAGGTTTGTAACTGTTACCTGCTATTTCCCAATCCTTGCCTAAGCCATTAGTGAGGCACGAAACATCCACTGTTTCGCCCATGACGTTTAAAAACCCCCTTGGGCCATCCAGCGGATGTGCCGGACCTGAAAAATTGCGTGAAGCCAACAAAGCTGACAACAATCCATTTCTAGCAGCATTGCCAACGCTGGTACTTTTTGCCATCGTGCCCAAAGTCTCGACCAGACCGCAGGCTTGATTGATAGCAGACCCCAAAGCCCAATTGAGTTGCAGCGGTGTCAGCCCCAGTAAACGGCCGGTGGCGAGTGCAGCGCCTATGACGCCGCAGGTGGAGGTGATATGCCAACCCCGTGCATAGTGTTGGGGTGAGATGGCGTTACCTGCGCGGCACTCTATCTCAATGCCCAATAACAAGGCATGCATAAAGTCCGCACCCCGCACAGGTGTCTGTTGTGCATACGCCAGTAGCGCTGCCGCAACGGGACCTGTGGGGTGAATAACAGTGCGCTCGTGGGTGTCATCAAAGTCAAATACGTTGCTACTCATGGCGTTGAGCGCCGCCGCATTCAAGATGTCGGTTCGTTCCTTTCGGCCAATCAAACTCGCTTGCTTGTTTGCGCCAAACGGGGCAAGGGTGCTGACCAAAATATCAATAGTGGGATCGCTTGCACCTGCAAAACCGACTGCAAAGTAATTGAGTAGGGCACGTTTGAGTTGGTGGCGAATGTCGGATGGAACGTCTTCCCATTTCGAATCGAATATAAACTTGCAAATCAGTGGCGAGACAAAGGGATCGTCCTTGGATCCATGCGATGTAGGAGTTTGCATTCTTGAAAGAGTCATGGAAAAAGATACCGTTAATCTGCAGAAAGATTTTTGTCGCGGACGATCTTGTCCCATTTGGTAAATTCATTGCGCAGAAATTGTTGTGCCTGAACTCGGCTATTGCCCACTGCATTAAGACCATCGCGTTCCAGTACTTGACGCATAGCGTCACTGCGGAGGGCTTGGACGCATGCATCATTCAAGCGTTCAATGATCGTCGCTGGCGTGCCGGCAGGCGCCACGACGATGAACCAATTGAGCGCTTCAAATCCAGGAAAAGTTTCAGCCACAGTTGGCACATTGGGTAAGGTGGCTAAGCGACGAGCACCCGTGGTTGCCAATACTTTCAATCGACCACTGTTGACATGGACCATCGACGACCCTGGGTTGTCAAACATCAAATCTACCCGACCGGCTATCAGGTCGGTGAAGGCTGCCCCTGCACCTTTATATGGAATTTTTGTGACTTGAATTTGTGTCGTTGAGGTGAGTAACTCGGTTGCAAGTCGCTGAATACCGCTGCTGCCAGGTAAGGCAAAGTTAATCGGTAAATTGCTGCGCGCCATCTGCAGCACTTCAGCAAATGTATTTGCTTTGAAAGAAACGGGTGCTACTAAAACTTGGGGCGTCGCCGCAAGAATGGTGATGGGCTCGAAGTCTTTGAAAATGTCATACGGAAGTTTTGGTACAAACGAGGGCGTTGTTCCAAAAGCGGCTGAACTGATAAGCAAGGCCGTGCCATCGGGATTGGCTTTGGCTACATCGGCTGTGCCAATTTGTCCAGTAGCGCTAGCCTTGTTTTCCACTACGACACTGCGGTTGAGTACCTTGCCCAATTCAACGGCAAAGGGGCGCGCCAACGCATCGACTCCACCGCCGGCAGCAAAGGGGACCACAAAACGGATGGTGCGGTCAGGTAGCTCTTGGGAGATTGCTAATGAGGTGGTGAACAAGACTGACGGGCCGGCTACTAAGCCCGCCAAGGTTTGGCGTCGATTCATCATGGGTAAGTTCCTCTTTTAAAGTATGTTGATGCACGGGCTTATGTTTTAGGTGCTACGTCCAAACGCACCACAATGCCCTCAAGTTCTGGGCTTGGAGCGGGGTAATACTTCATTACCAAGGGGTCATGCCCTGGCACCACATGGTCCGGCGATGCGGCAAGTTCATTTAGTGTTCGATACCCGTTGAGCATGTCGCCAAGTTTGAAAACCAAGGTGAAGAAACGGTTGCTACGCATGTGTTCGTAATAGTGACTGGCGTCAGAGGCAAGTACGACCCAACCACGCTCGGTCATGACGCGCACGCACTGCAGTCCATCGGTGTGGCCCCCAATGAGATGGATCGATAAACCAGGCGCCAACTCATGGGCGCCTTGATAGAAGGTCACACGGTCTTTATAGACCAATCGCACCATTGACACCACCTCTTCAACTTCATACCCATGGCTTAGGAATCCGTTACACATGTGTCGCCCAGTCGCAAAACTCATTTCGGCGTCTTGCAAGTGAAATTGTGCTTTTGGAAAATCATCAAAAGTACCGACATGGTCATAGTGCAAGTGGGTCAAGATGACGTCAGTGACCTCATGCGAGTCAACCCCTAGTAGGGCTAACCCTTCTTTGGGTGAACGCACATACTCGCGTTGTCGCTTCTTCGCCATGTCGGCGTGGAACCCTGTATCCACCACATATGTTCGATGTTTATTGCGAATCAACCAGACGAAGTAATCCATCGGCATCTGATCGTCATGCGGGTCTCCCCCTACAAAATGGTCTCTTCGCATGGCCGGGCGCGTTGCGTAGCGCACTGCAAATACTTCATATTTTTCTGTGTTCGTCATTGTCTTCTCCAGTGGATAGGGGCGATTAGACGCCAAGTATCTTCAAACACACGGTAATCGCCAAGTGCTATGTCTGTCTAAAGCAGTCTGATATGTGTAAAACCATCATTGCGATATCAATTAGAGAAGGCTAGCATGTCGCAAAAGAAGTGGCTGGTTGAGGTTTTCCCTAGTCACTAAAAAAGGAGACAGGCGTTTGCAGCAATTACAAACTCGCACGAGTGAATCAGTGGTCGCATCTTCACCGATGCGCGATACCCCAGTGCCCATGACTTTAGCGACGCGTTTGTCGCAGAAGATATCGCAATGGCATCTCGCTGCATCGGATCAAGTCCTTCAAGCCAAAGTACAAACATGTTTGTTTGATTTAATTGGGTGCGCGTTTGAGTCAGTGGACAAACCATGGAGTCGTCAAGCGATACAGATGGCGGCAGCTTTCGATCGCGGCACCTCTTCGTCGAATAAGACAGCCAGCATAGTAGGTATATCACACCTTTCTTCATTAGCTGATGCAGCATTTGTGAATGCCGTGATGGGGCATGGTTTAGTGCGAGAGGATATGCATTCAGCCAGTATCAGCCACTTGGGGGTCGTGGTGTTGCCAACACTGTTGGCGTTGTCGCAGTACAAGCGTGTCAGTGGCGCAGACTTTATGTCCGCTGTAGTTGTGGGGTATGAAGTGGGTGCCCAGATTGGCCGAGCGCTAATGGATGCAAAGATGGCCCGCATGTTCCGCCCCACTGGTATCACGGGGCCTATCGGCGCAGCAGCAGCAGGAGCGCGTTTGTTGGGATTGAGCGTTGAACAAACTACGAACGCAATTGCTCTAGCAACGAATACAGTGGCTGGCTTCAACCAATGGGGACACACCGGCGGCAGCGAAATGTATTTCCATGTTGGAGTGGCCGCTCGCAATGCAGTGAGTTCGGTATTGGTCGCAGAGGCAGGTGCTTTTGGCTCGCCTACGGCCCTGGATGGAGAGGCTGGTTTATTTGCTTCACACGGCAAACAACCCGCAGCTAGTTCGGTGGCGTTATTTAATGGCTTTCCTGAGATATTGGCGGTCTATCACAAGCCAGTTCCTGCTTGTAATTTTGCGCAAACGGCTTCACAGGCAGCGATCGCGATCGCCAGTTTAGGTACCTGTGCACCAGAGAAGATGGTGGCTATCACGGTGCGGGTGCCGAGTGCTGGCGCCAATTACCCTGGATGTAATTTTTGCGGCCCCTATTCGCATGTGTTGCAAGCCAAGATGAGTATTCAATACAACGTCGCTGCCGCTTTGCTATTGGGCGATGTGACAGAGGCAAATTTTGAATTACTACAAGATCCCCGACTTCATCGCTTGCTTGCGATGACGCGCTTAGAGATCGACCCTGCGATGACCAATGCCTACCCAGCGCAACAAGGCGGTGCTGTGGAAGTAGTGCTCGCCGATGGGTCCAAATTCCAGCAACGCTTAGACGATGTGGTGAACGCAACAGCCGATGATGTGTTGGTGCGTTTTCGTGCAGCGGGTGATACATGTGTGGGCGCACCAATAACCCAGCGCATAGAGACTTTGATCGATAACCTATTTCTTTCTGAGGACGCGGGGCAACTCGCTACTTCTTTGTCCAAATGAACTTTCTACAAACTTTTGAAAACGTTGTGCAAGCCGCAATTGCTGGCTTATTGACGGGTTCCATCTACGGACTGATGTGCGTAGGGCTTGCACTTATCTTTGGTGTCATGCGTGTGATCAATTTTGCCCAAGGTGACTTCATGATGATTGGTATGTATGCCGCTTATTACATCTTTAGTCTTTTTGGGGTCCAAGCAGTTTTTGGAAACTCATTGGGGCCGTATGTAGCGATCTTGTTGGCTACAGGCGTCTCGTTTGTGTTTGGCTATTTTGTCCACGCAGTCTTGATTTCTCGTGTGTCTGGAACGAGAACCATCCAACTCGACGGGGAAGGGCACTATGCACAACTCATTCTGACCTTAGGTATTGCTCTGATCATGACAAACGGTGCACAGATGATCTTTGGTTCGGTGATGGCAGCCTTACGAACACCGCTGACTTCAGCCGCGTGGGAGTTGCCAGTCGGGACCAATATCAGTGTCTTTCTGAATAAATCACGCAGTATTGCTGCTGTTTTGTCGGTGCTGTGCATTCTTGGCATTAGCCTATTGATCAACCGTACCCGATTAGGAAAATCCTTTCGTGCGTCAGCAGATAACCCAGTGGCGGCCACTTACATGGGCATTGATGTGAACAAAGCACACCGTATGGCGTTCGCCATTGGAATAGCCATTACTGCGATGGCGGGTGGTTTGCTGGC
>JBAXNJ010000081.1:0-6764 GCA_037133815.1 Betaproteobacteria bacterium | reverse complement strand
TCCAGAGCAAACCGAAAACGGTTTACAAAATATCTCTTTCAAAATTGAGTCTGGTGAGCGTGTTGCACTAGTGGGGAAGGTGGGTTCTGGAAAATCCACGGTGGCCAAACTGATACTGGGGCTTTACCAGCCTGACTCCGGCTCGATTTTGATTGATGGGGTGGATAGCCGTCAAATCGACTCAGCCGATCTGCGTCGTAATATTGGAACAGTGATGCAAGACGTGTGGTTGCTCTCAGGCACAGTCAAGCAAAACATTGCCATTGGTGGCAACAACCCTACGGACGAAGAAATTTTGCAGGCCGCTCAGCTCTCAGGCGTACACGACTTTATTTCTCAACATCCTGAAGGTTATGGTCTGCGGTTAAAGGAGCGCGGTGAAGGTTTATCTGGTGGTCAAAAGCAATCCATCACGATTGCCCGTGCCCTGATCAATAGGCCTCCTATTGTGTTGATGGACGAGCCGACAAGCGCGATGGATTTGCCAGGAGAGCGCGCATTGATTGAGCGACTTAAGGCCGAGTTGATTAACCAGACAATTATTTTGATCACGCACCGCGCATCGATCATCGAATTGATTGACCACGTGTTGGTACTTGATCAAGGCCGGTTAGTGGCGCAAGGTCCGAAGTCCGACTTCATGAAAAAGCCCAATGCACCCGCCGCCCCAGCAGCACCCGTGAATGATCCTATTTCTACGCTGGAAGGTCGCTCTGACCCAACTAGTTCTGAAAAATTTGGATATGGAGCTGCGGCCTGATGCGATTGTTTAATTGGTGGATTCGCCTTCTTGGTTGGTTCAAGAATTTAATTTTCGGAAACGCACACGATGACAGTGTCTCTGAGACGCCGGGGATCACGCATGCCCGACTAGGTAAGCCGCACAAAGCGTCATTCATCTTGATCAACACTATTGGAGCTTTAATGGTGTTGATGTTGATTTGGGCGGCAATCTCCTCTGTGGATGAAGTCACGCACGCAGAGGGGCGCGTGATCCCGTCTGCCAAGATGCAGGTCTTACAAAACATGGAAGGCGGTATCGTCATAAAGATCAATGTCAAGCAAGGCGATTTGGTTCAAGCCGGGCAGGTGCTGATGAATTTGTCCTCGACCCAGTTTGGTTCTGATTTTGAGAGTCGCAAGCAGCAAGTGCTCTCCCTCATGGCAAAAGAGGCTCGGTTATTGGCAGAGGTGGAAGAAAAGTCATTGGTGTTTTCGCCGGAGTTCACTGAGATGGCTCGCCAATACGTCAACATTGAAAAAGCAGAGTTTATCAATCGCAGGATGCGCTTAAGTGCTGATTTGGCGGTCCTTGAAAACCAGTACCGTGGCGCACAGGCCGAATTAGAAATTGTTAGACGTTTAGTAGAACGTGGCCTAGAGCCGCAACTCGAGCTAATTCGCACGCAAGCGCGTGTAGACGAAGCGCGAACTAAAATTGATGCTATGCGCCGCCAAGCCAAGAGCGAAGCCTCTGGTGAGTTGGCCAAAGTGAGCTTGGAGTTGCAACCGATGCGCAAATTATTGCCCGCGCTTGCTGACAAAGTGGAGCGTACATTTGTGAGGGCGCCCATGAAGGGGGTGGTCAACCGCGTATTGGTCACAACGATTGGTGGTGTGTTGCGCCCCGGCGAGCCCTTGATGGAAATTGTGCCTTCTGACGATGTGCTGGTGGTTGAAGCGCAGGTGCGCCCGCAAGACATCGGTTTTGTCAAGCTTGGACAAAGCGCTAACGTGAAGGTCACTGCCTATGACTACTCCATTTTTGGCTCGATGCAGGGGCGTGTTACGCAAATTTCAGCCGACGCGGTGTCTAAAGAAGAGCGGGGTCAGACAAACTACTACTACGTCGCCCGTGTAGAGACGTCGACCTCTGTGATGAATTCTCTCGGTAAGAAGTTGCCCATCATTCCTGGTATGCAGGCGCAAGTAGACATCATTACTGGTAATAAAACTGTGTTGAATTACTTGCTCAAGCCACTTATTGGGGTCAAAGAGAATGCTTTCCGCGAGCGCTAACCTCACCTCTTTGGCGAAGCTCTGGCTGGTAGCACCATTGAGCAGAATTTTGTGTGTTGGTTGGCTTGTAGGTTTTTGTGTGTTTTCTCAATCTGTGGCTTATGCTGCAGACGTTGTGGGCATGACTTTTACACGCATCGCTCGATGTCCCGCCACCCCTAACGCTGCGATTGAAGCATCGACCGCTTGCTTAGCGGTGCCGCAAGAGTTGGGCAATGGCGAGCTGATCTTGGCTCAAGGCCATATCGAGCGTCAAAGCTCAGAGGTACTGGGACAGTTTGTGGAGGATATGCCACGCGGCACCACGGTGGTTTTTCAAAGCTTAGGGGGCGACTTGATGGGGGGCCTGCGCTTGGGTCAATTTATACGTGCACGCGGATTTAATACCTACCTGCCTCTGGGGCTGGGCGCTACAGAGTCGCTACTCAAAGACTCTAAACTTTTAGGCAAATGTGTTTCCTCTTGCGCTTACAGTTTTTTGGGCGGCGTGGTTAGAAAAGTACAGGCCAATGCCCAATACGGCGTTCATCAGTTCAGAGCAAATGACAGTGGGCTAGATCCTATACAGACGCAGAAAATCTCTGCCATCTTGGGCAAGTTCATGGATGCGATGGGCGTAAACCGTTTGTTGCTCGACCAAGCACTGCTCACGGACCCGGGTAAGGTCACTTACATACCAGACTATTTACGACAAACTTGGAAGGTGGAGACGACTGCTGAAGTGGTGGCACAGCAGCAGCAGTCCAAGTGGAAGCTCGAGTCCTCAGCAGGTGGCAAACGATTGGCTTACACCTCTAGAAAGCAAGGCTCTAGCAACGCGATACTCACAGTAGCTCTCACCCCTATCAGTGGACAAATGCGGGTGCTGTTGATCGTCAAGCCCGATCCCGTGCAAGAGGCCTCTGCCGTGTGGCTTGATTACTTCAAACAGCGCATTGATTTGCAGATTGCATTGGATAGTAAGACCTTTGTCTTGAAGCCCACTAGTGACTGGGCACGAGCGGGGCAAGTCAATACTGCAGGCACTCAGCAAATTTGGTTTACTGCGTCTGAAGATATGATTCAAGAGATAAAGCGTACTAAGCTAATTACTATATCCCCCAATTGGCGCGAATTACCTGAGGGACTCGACAGCAAGACAGTCTTTGGCACTGAAGGTCTACAAGAGGCGCTTTGGGCGCTGTGAAACTGACTTTTTATACAAATCAAGAAAGCATTATAGTTCTGTGTGTATGAAAAATGGAGTTCATGAATGAGCAAAACTAAGCTGCCAACGATTAAAAAAACCAGTGTCGACAAGCCTGCTAGTAAATCAAAATCCGGAGAAGTCAAAGTAAAGCCCACTAAGGCGTCGTCTACGCTTATAGCTGACAAAAAACCAAAAGAGAAAAATGACGGCGCGCTCGCCAAGTCCAAGCTCCCTCTAAAGGGGAAAACATCTACGGGCGCTGTTGCAGATAAACCTACTGCTAAGAAGAGTGTTGAGAAAAAATCTGAAACTTTCTTAGAGTATGAAAATACTGCTCTAGCTTCTGTAGCTATTGCACCTTCCGAAGTTGCAAAACTATCGCAGTCGCAAGCTCAAAGACTAAAAACACTAAAAGAAAATTTAAATTTCAAGCATATATTGCAATTCACGCCAGCTGCAGTTAATTTACCTGTCCCACAAGAGTACTTAGCTAATCAAGACAAAATTTTAGATTCTCTTAAAAATGTTTTCATTGATTTTTTGCGTGCTCAGGATGAGATATTGATTAACGCTATCCATCTGTATTCGAATGCAAGTATCTCTCTTGAAAGTGCGCGACATCTTGAAAAATACAGAATGTTAAAGAGAAAGAATGCTGCTAATTTATTCAACGCGACTATCAGTTGGGGAGAATACAACCAGCAAATCAATCAAGATCTAGAGTTGGCCAAACAAAAATAAATTTACTCAATAGTAAATCCATCCATAAGTTTTTGGAATATCCCAGCTAGCGCGTTCGCAAGTTTTAAGAAGTCCGACAAACACCTTTATCATCGATCGTCTCTCAAGTGCGAGTTGGTAGTCAACTCCTTTGGTGGTAAAACTCATCATCCACTGCGCGCCTGAAGTGATGGTCACGGAGTGACATAGGCCAATCCACTTGGGCGCGACTGCCTCACCGGTGGTTGGGTTGCTTTGCGTGGGGGGTGGAGGAGGTGCGGGGTCAAATGTACTGCGAGAGAGTTCAAAGAACTCCGCTCTTAAATGTTGCTCAAGTGCCTCGGACTCAAGTTCCTTGCCATCTATTAATTTTGATTTTTTAAGCAGTCCCGCCATCGCTTCGTAGATGCCTTTGCAGAGCCTGCGATTAATCCAAAAGTTAACCTCAGGCTTTTCGGTCAGCAACATTCGTACCCATACCCGGTCTTCGGTATCTGAATAGCCGAAAGTAATGGAGTGAGATCTCTCGACTGGGTTGATTTGGGGTTTGGGGCTCAATTATTTCTTTATGCCTTGTATAGACCTTCAATATACCGCGACTATTTGGTAGTTAAAGAAAGCGAAGTAAAAATGACCGTTTTAAAGAGATCGCCTACCTGTCAGTTAGTGCAAGGTTATTATCGAGAAAAGATGTTAAAAATCATGACTAACTGGTTAAAGAATACCCATGAACGATAAAGAAATCACCCGAGTCTTTGAGGCTAGCTTTCCCGACGTTGACGCTTACAAAAAGGCGGTCACGGATGTGCTGGAGGTTTTGATATCCGTGCCTGCACCAATCTCTCTTTCGCTAATGGGAGCTGTTTTAGAGACGGATGTCAACTCCCTAGATGGGCCACTAGATGCCTTACACGAATTGGTTCAGGTTGAAGACGGCTACGTTTCTTTCTTTAACCCTGAAGTGATTGACTGGTTGTGTGATGCTGACAAAAGCGGCAACTTCACCCTTCAAGGCACCAAGTACATAGAGCTTGTAAATGTTTTGTGGCAAGCCTACAAGGACTTTGACAACACCCCTTTCCAGCAAGAGGTGCTTGAGTGGCTATCTAAATTTATTCCATTTACAAGCTTATGGCACACCAGTGAAGAAAATGCGTCAGAGTTAAATAACTTTGCGCATTTCTTGTCTGGCCTTGGAAGATTAGAGCCTTCTGTGGAGCTTTATTTCAGAGTGCTAGAGATGGCTGAGGAAATACACGGCAAGCTAGATCAGCGGGTTGCAGTTGCGCAAAATAATCTTGCAAATGCTTTTAAGGTATTCGGAGTCTACGATAGTGCAGAAGAGTTGTTGCTCAAGAGCCTCTCTATCTCTGGTGCATTAGATGGTGAGCAATCTCTTCAAGCAGCCCAAACTTTATCGAGCCTAGGCCACCTCTTTAGAGAGCAGGGAGACTACGAAAAAGCGAAGCCCTATTTTGAGCGCTCGCTCGCAATCCGTGAAAAATTAACCGGCCCCGACCACTCTGAGACTGCATTGGCCCTCAATGATCTCGCCTATCTTTTAAAAGATTTGGGCGACTACGAAAAATCGGAGCCGCTTTATCGGCGAGCACTCAGTATTCGACAAAATGCGTTAGGCGGCGATCATTTTGATACTGCAGTGACCATGAATAACTTGGCGATCTTGCTTGAGCTAAAAGGCAAATACGAAGAGCCTGAGCAGCTGCATCGTGGGGCCTTAGCGATCTTTGAAAAGCAACGTGGCTCTGAGCACTCAGATACGGCGACTGCGCTTTGTAATCTTGCAAACCTTTTAAGAGCCAAGGGTCAATTTAAAGAGTCCGAGGCTTTATTTCTACGCTCGATTGATATTTTCGAAAATAAATTGAAATGGGAAATTCACCCAAATACAGCGCACGCTTTTCATGGGTTGGCGCATCTGCTAAGTGATATTGGCCAGTACAAAGCTGCCGAGAAACTTTTCCGTAAATCCTTGAGGATTCGCGAAGAAATCATTGGAGCAGAGCACCCCCACATTGCTCAAAATCTACACGGATTGGCCACCTTACTATCAGACCAAGGTCGCTTTGATCAAGCCAGTGAAATGATCGAGCGAGCGCTTGCTATTCGCGAAAAAACGTTGGGCAAGGACCATCCCTTGACAGCGCATTCCGTGCAGTCACTTGCGCATTTATTGCATGACTTGGGGCGTTACAAAGAGGCCCGTGTCTTGTATGAGCGGGCCTTAGAGGTGCGCTCACGTGTCTTGGGCTTAGACCATGCGCATACTGCGCAGTCATTGCAGGGTTTAGCCAATTTACTTACTGAGACAGGCCAATGGCTACTGGCTAAACAAATGTTTGAGAAGGCATTAAAAATACAAGAAAAAGTCTTAGGCTCAGATCATCCTGATGTGGCAGCGACTTTAAATAATTATGCGAATCTACTAAGTATCCTTGGCCTCTTTGACGAAGCCTTTGATAAATACAAGCGCTCCTTAGATATGAAAGCTAAGTTGTACGGGGTCGATCATAGAAATACAGCCGCCACCTTGAGCAACTTCGCTACGCTTTTACGCCATCAAGGTGAGTATGAACAGTCGGATAGGCATTACCAAGAAGCTTTAATTATTTTAGAGTCAAAACTCGGGGCAGGGCACTTGCATACAGCCCATACGCTTCATGGCATGGCTAGCTTATCGCATGACAAGGGCTCTCACGACAAAGCGCATGAAATGCATACGCGTTCATTAGAAATTAGGGAGCGCTTACTTGGAGGGGATCACCCGCACACGGCGCATTCTTTGCATGGTTTGGCGAGCTTGCTTCTTGATAAG
>JBAXNJ010000080.1:0-6792 GCA_037133815.1 Betaproteobacteria bacterium | reverse complement strand
AACAGCATTGCCAGAAACTCCGCGCGCTGCACCACCCGCGGCTAGCAAATTGGGAAATGCGCTTCCATCCGAACGGAGCACTTGGCAATGCGCATTTATATCAAGTCCACCTTGCGTGTGAAATAAGGCGCCAGTTACACGAATAGCATGGAGCGGTAGTGAAAGACTGCGTTTGAAAATACGCCCAGTTTGTATGTCTAAGCCTTCACGCACAAGGGTAAGTGTGTTGGCTAATTTATTTGCATCACAACCAATGAAGCTAGCTAGCGCCTCTATATTTTTAAAACTGTGAACAGCACCGGTAGATTGCGCTTGTGCGAAATCTGGAAAGTCTTGGGCAAACATAAATAATGGGTCATCAAAAATATTCCAAGCAGAGCCGTGGGGTTGGGCCAAGACATGCACTGCTGCTTCAGAATAACCCTGGGTTTCATCGTGAAAGCGTTCGCCTAACACGTTAATTTGTACAGCACCTTCCATCATCAACGCCCAAGATATCAAAGCGCCTTGCGGAATAGCCCAAGAACCGTGCCCTTGGTATCCACCAAGATCTGCTAGCTGCGCGCCAAGCTGTCGCCCCCATTTGATAGCACTTCCATCGTTTCCAATATGGCCTGCATACAGCGCATCACGCATTTCAGGCAAATAGTCTTTCACAAGATCGGAATCGCCTCCAAAACCATTGCAGGCGAATATGACTTTTTCACAACTCAGTTTCTCTACTTGCCCGTCTGGACGCAAAAAACCAAGCCCAAGGACCGCATCTGAGTCGTCAACATAGAGATCAATGACTTTAGCCTCTGTCAAAACAACTACACCTGCAGACTGGGCAGCATTTTGCAAGCGCATCATCAAGCCAGTACCGGTTTTTTCTGGCACTGCATGCATTCGATGAACGCTGTGGCCAGGATATAAAAAAGTATCAAGCACTTGCCAAGGTATGCCGTGGTGAACCGATAAGGCATCCATCGCAGGGCCAATCGCTTTGGCATAAGCTTTCACCAAGGCTGCAGATGCATTGCCCTTTGCTTTGCTTTGGATATCTTTGGCAAACAACTCTGCAGAATCTTCGATGCCTTGTAAACGTTGTGCGTTGGTGCATGCCGCCGGAACAAATCCAGAAGATAACGCCGTTGAACCAGCGGGCATCGCATCACGCTCCAAAACAACGCACTCTATTCCCAATTGCGTGAGAGTCAAAGCTGCAGTCAATCCACAAGCACCAGCACCCACAATAGCCACCGCCGTGTGCACCGGTGCATCGAAGCTTTGGATGCGATTCACACGTGCATTCATAGCGTTGCTAAAAATTGGTGGCAAGTCATCACTTGCGCAACTGAAGACATATCTATTAACGCGGCTTGGTGTGCGGTTTCTGTAAAAGTTGCACAGCCATCACTGAGTACCACGGTCTGGTAGTCACGCATATGCGCATCGCGAACAGTACTCGCCACCCCACCGTTAGTCACGATTCCGCAAACCACTACGGTATTTATTCCAGCTCTACGCAGTATCCAGTCAAGTTGTGTATTGAAGAAAGCTGAATAAGCCACCTTACAAACAGATACATCAATCAACGGTGCAAGAACGTCAACATTGGCCTGCCCCCAACTGCCGGGGGCGAAATCACCTTTGCGTAAAAAAGGACGGCGCTCTAATAGGTGCGGAGAAATCATGGGCTGCCCATCGGCATCTGGCCATAAGGTAAATAGACTTGCAGTCACTAGTCCTTGGTTCTTTTTTACAGCCTGCGCTAACGGCACAAGACGTTCTGGTAACAATATTGCCTCTGAACTGACAGTTTTACCGCGGACATAAGCACCTTTTTGGGATAAAAAGTCATTTTGCAAATCCACAATGACCAAACCAATTCGACGTTGAATTTCTTGGCTCATTCTGCAACCCTCTGCACCAATAAATTACCCAGCGAATCCACGCGCGCAATGAAACCAGGTTCCAACCAAACTGTTGTATCGGCCTGCTCCAAGATAGCTGAGCCTCTGATCTCGGATCCAACGGGCAACTCGAGTCGGACATAACGCTTGGCATCCCACCACTTACCTGCGTGAAATACTTGTTGGATGCCAAGAGATATTGAACTTCCTACACCCTTCGGTGCCAATATAGTCAAATCAAACTTCGGACGAACACCAATGCGCGCGTAGCGCAAGTTCATTACGCGTATTGCGATGCCATTTAGGATTCGACCAAACGACGCAAGATAGGTTTTTTCAAATGCGGATTGGATAGTTTCACGCGTGATTGCCTGCGTATCTAATGTGACTTGCAATGTATGGGTTTGCCCCATATAAAGCATGTCCAGTGCAACAACTTCTTGTATGCTTTCGAATCTCACCCCTGCAGAGTCAAGGCGTTTTTGACAAGCATCCGCCAGTCCAGCCAATAGAGATGTGAGATGCTTCAAATCTAAATCGACCAGTGATTTATTGATAGTTTGCACTGCATCATGTCGCATATCTGCCATCACACATCCCAAGGCAGACGTCACGCCTGGGTAACGTGGCACGATTCCCGTAGTTACGCCAACCTCGCGCATCATGGCGCACACATGCAAGGCGCCACCACCACCAAAAGGCATGTAGGCAAACTGGCGAGGATCATGCCCGCGCTCAATGGATACAACCCTGATGGCTCCAGCCATCTTCGCATTGGCAACTGTAAGTATGGCCTCTGCTGCTGCCAATGTATCAAGACCCAATGGTTTGGCAATATGGTCTTGGATAGCTTTTTCTGCAGACTTTGCATCCAATGCTTTGAGCAAACCTCCTCCCAAAGGACGATCCGCTGCAATCCTGCCTAGTACAACATTGGCGTCGGTGACAGTAGGACGCGAATTACCTCTTCCATAACAAACCGGTCCGGGGTTACTTCCCGCTGACTCTGGTCCTACTTGCAACATGCCACTGGCATCGACACTGGCGATAGAACCACCACCAGCGCCAATGGTCTCAATCTGAATCATGGGAGAGCGCACGACTAAGCCAAACTCAATAGAAGTTTGGGCTGCTAATGCAGCCTCACCCGCGGACACCAGTGAAACATCAAATGACGTTCCTCCCATATCTCCGGTGATTACATTGGGAAACTCAGAAGCACGGGCTACTGCAGCACAAGCAATCACCCCTGCCGCAGGCCCGGATAACGCCGTACGCACAGGAACATCGCATGCGGTTTCTCGCGACATGACGCCCCCATTGCTTTGGACAATCAGCAATTCACCAGAAAAACCTTCGTTGCGCAAATCGTCTTCTAACCTCGCCAAATAACTACCCACTACAGGTTGTAATGCTGCATTCAAGGTGGCTGTAGAGCACCGTTCGAATTCACGAATTTCGGGCAACACTTCACTAGCAACCGTAACATAGGGGTTAGGCCACATTTCCCGGACAACTGCGACTGCTTGTTGCTCATTAATAGGGTTCGCGTAGGCATTGATAAAGAAGATGCAGATTGCTTCACACCCTGCATCCAACAAAACTTGTGTTTGCGTGCGAACTTGTGCAAGGTCTACAGCGGTATGCAAACTTCCATCTGCCAATACGCGCTCATCCACTTCTAAACGCAGATCGCGCGGAACAACAGGTTCGAAACTGCCGCGCAAGCCCCAAGTTTGAGGACGATCTCGTCGGCGCATTTCTAATACGTCGCGAAAGCCACGGGTTGTAATGATGCCTGTGCGTGCCACCTTTCTTTCTAGCAAAGCGTTAGTTCCAACGGTAGTACCGTGCACGATGGTGGCCAACGTAGAGGCAACACCTTTTGACTGGTTACCGATGACGCGCGCGATACCATGCATAAAGCCTTTGGCCTCTTCGCCTCGGGTAGAGGGCACTTTGATAATGTGTGCAGATCCATCTCGCTCATCTAAAACAAATAAGTCGGTAAATGTTCCGCCTACATCAACCCCCACTACAAGGTGAGCAGATTCGTCGTGAAGAGCACTCATGGCTTAACTTTCTCTGATGAAGCTTTGGACTTTGTGACATAACCTAAGGCTTCATCTTTTGCACGGGATACAACATCTCTATCAATAGAACGACCCCATCCACCACCTCCAGGCGTTTCAAGCCGAACACTCTCTCCTTTCTGGAGTTGAATACCCAGCATCTTTGAGACCATAGGCGGTTTACCCCACCTACCCTCATGTTGGTATGAAAAAACATTGGGTAAGGCGTTACTACCACCAGCTATACCTTTTGGAGAAGCCTTTCCGCGTTCTCCAAAAATAAACACTTCTGCACTTTTTTCCAGAAGTTCGATTTCATAAACAGCACCCAAACCACCTCTATGCTTTCCATCTCCTCCAGAATCTGGACGCAAAGACCATTGGGTAAATCGAACGGGATAAGCGGCTTCCAAAATTTCTAATGGCGGAATGGTTGCAGTCGAAATCGGGGCGTTGCCATGACTCAAACCATCACCGTCGCTATGTCCACCGTGGCCCCCACCAAAGAAACTAAACATGACCCAGCGTTGTCCTTTACGCGCAGTATCGGTTCGGTGCCCTGCAATCGATAAGGCATTGATGGTTCCATAAGCATGTGCTACAGCAAGATTGGGGTCAGCCAAGGCAACTGCACTAAAGATGACGTCGATCATTCGCAAAATGGTTTCGGTATAGCCCCCAACAGGTCTAGGGCGCTCAGCAGTAATCACCAGCCGATCAGGCATCACAAAGTCGACAGCATCTAACACGCCTGCGTTTGCAGGCACATCTGGGAATACATGTTTGAGTGCCACATAACAAGCGGCAACCGCAGTAGCGCGTGAGATATTGACAGGTCCAGCGCATTGCGGTGAGGTACGTGAAAAATCAAGCGTCATCTGATCACCTTTGATCGTCATATCCAAGGCAATCGTCAGAAACTCATCTTTAATTCCATCGTTATCAAGAACATCTTCAAAACTATAAAGGCCATCAGGTAAGTTGCCGATGTGCGCTCGCATGAGAAGCAATGCACGTTTTCTCAACTCACCCATTGCATGCAAAACTTTTTCATCACTGTATTCATCTAGCAAACCGTGCAATCGTTTGACACCTAATTCCAATGCAGCCAACTGACCATTGAGATCACCCCACAAACTATCTGGCAAACGGGTATTTGCACGCAAAATGGCCAACACATCCTGATCTAAAACACCTTCTTTGACGATACGTACGGGAGGAATCTGAACCGCCTCTTGCCAACACTCTGTCGCTGCTGGGTTGTAGTTACCCGGAACTGCACCACCCACGTCATGCCAATGCGCAGCAGATGCAAGAAAACAAAACAACTGACCGTTGCGAAAGAAGGGACGTACTAACTTAAAGTCATTGGCGTGTGTGCCACCTTCGTAGGGATCATTGAACAGCCACGTATCGCCATCCACCATGCCACCTCGCTCTGAGGCAATACGAGCTGCAGCACGCACTGCAAAAGCCATTGCACCAACAAACACAGGCAAACCAGACTTACCTTGGATCAACGTATCCCCAGTTTGGGCGTCATAGAGCCCATGGCATGCGTCGTGCGCCTCAGCAATGATGGGGTTGAAAGCACTTCGGTAAAGAGTCGCATCCATCTCATCTGCAATTTGCTCTAAACGCCCTTTCAGCACAGCGAGCGTGACTGGATCAATGGTTTGTGACTCAATTGATTTATGCATTAAGTTTCCCTTGGCTTCGTAATTTCAAAACATTCATCAAACCTCCAGCCTCGACCATATTCATTAAAAAATCAGGTATGGGCTGGCAAGACAGTAGTTCTCCATCTGCGCGTTGAATTCCATTCGAGAGTATGGTGACAACTTCTGCCTCCTGAATTTGCTCGGCCTTTGTGCATGTCAATAAAAGCAATCCGAGATTAAAAGCATTCCGAAAAAATAATCCACTAAACGATGGCGCTACTACAGCTTTTATCCCCAAATGCACCAACACACCAGCAGCCTGTTCGCGCGAGGAGCCAATGCCAAAGTTAGGACCTGCCACCAATACATCACCAGGTCGCACCTTATTTGCAAAGTCTGGTCGAACGGTTTCTAAACAATGTTGGGCAATCACATCAATCCCATGTTTCATGTAAGCACCAGGGGCTAATGCATCGGTATCGATATCAGCACCTAATTTCCATACGCAAGACTTCTGTGTCGTCATAGGAACTCCCGAACATCACTGATTCGCCCACGCAAAGCCGATGCTGCGACAGTCCATGGGGATGCTAAGTAGACCTGGACACTGGCGGGCCCCATACGGCCTTTGAAATTACGCGCTGTACTAGAAATGATGGTGGCGTTATCTTCAAAAGTCGCACCATATCCTGCGCAGGCACCACAACTGTTCGCAAGCACCTGTGCGCCAGCATCGCGCAAAATCTGCATGACCCCTTCACGCTCCGCCTGCGCTTGGTCTCTCGCACTAGCGGGGGCTACCATCAAACGAATACCCTTCGCAATTTTTTGGCCACGTAGCACTTGGGCCGCAGCACGTAAATCTTCTAACTTTGCTCCAGTACAAGCGCCTATATACGCAATATCAAATGGGACATTCATGAAGTCGACGACTGGTTTTGTATTTGCTGGGCTGTGGGGCGCTGCCACTTGCGGGCTTAAATTGGATGCATCGAAATGGAAATCTTCTGATGCAGCATCTTGATCGCCATGCCAATCACTTGAATTTTGCAAATCTTTTTGGTTCACGCCAACGCTCTGCAAATAGGCAGACGTCACGTCGTCTGCTGCAATTAATCCAACCTGCGCTCCTAGTTCTGCACTCATATTGGAGAGCGTCATACG
>JBAXNJ010000079.1:0-6927 GCA_037133815.1 Betaproteobacteria bacterium | reverse complement strand
CGAGCATGGCCGCACGCTGTGCATACGTGAGGGCGCGCAAAGCGGCACAACCGTTGTGTCGCGCAAACGCGAAGGCGGCGGCTAGGTCAAGGTCGGATGCATCGACGCGTATCAACTCAGTGCCGAGCACAGGGTCATGCAAGGCAGTGCCTACACCTTTGCCGGTTTGCCATTGGCCGCTGAGATAGTTAGATAGAAGTTCGGTCATCGAGAGCTTTCTTTGTTCGAAGATTTTTATTTGGTGAGCCCAATTTCGCCATTTGGCAACAAATACAAGACCAAGGCATCGATTGAGACTTGGGTGCTTGTCATATGCTCTAACATGAATTATTATGCTTGTGCGAAGACTAACATGCGATAAACCGCATGTCTAGCAATATATTGCATGTTTTAGGGTTAGTCCTAGTATTGAACGATTGGAAAAGAGACATGGCAGAGGTGGTTGAGGTTAAAAACGCTTTCTTAACGGCGCTGGGCGAGCGCGTGCGCACGCTGCGAGCGCGACGTGGACTTACACGCAAGGCCGTTGCCGTGGCGGCCGATGTGTCTGAGCGTCATTTAGCCAGCTTGGAATATGGCGAAGGTAATGCCTCCATTTTGGTGCTCTTACAAGTCGCAGGCGCTTTGCAATGCACCTTGGCTGAGTTGATTGGCGACGTGACCACCAGCTCGCCCGAGTGGTTGCTACTGCGCGAAATGCTGAGCACCCGAAGCGAAGCCGATTTGGGACGTGTACGCCAGCAAGTGTCGGTGTTGTTTGGAGCTACTCAAGAAGCGGAGAGAACCAAACGCATTGCGCTCATTGGTTTGCGCGGGGCGGGAAAAACGACTTTGGGCCACCGCTTGGCCAAAGATTTGGGCTATGCCTTCATTGAATTGAGTCGTGAGATTGAAAAATTTGCTGGTTGCAGCGTCTCTGAAATTCACAACCTCTATGGCACCAATGCCTATCGCCGCTACGAGCGTCGCGCCTTGGAAGAGGCTATTCAGATTTACCCAGAAGTCATAATTGCCACGCCGGGTGGTTTGGTGTCTGACCCGGCTACCTTGAATGAAATGCTCTCGCATTGCTACACGGTGTGGTTGCAGGCCAAGCCCGAGGACCACTTGTCGCGGGTGACCGCGCAGGGTGACATGCGCCCAATGGCTGGTAGCGCAGAAGCGATTGACGACTTGAAGTTGATCTTGGAAGGTCGTGCGCCGTTTTATGCGAAAGCCGACATGACTTTTGACACCAGCGCCCAGCCTCTGGAAGAGAGCTTCCAAACTTTGCGCGCAAGGTTGCGCGCACTGATTAATTTGCCTTCCTAACTGAATTGGCTCTTTTGCAAGTAATTCACCACGCCTGTCGGGCTCGGTTGGATTAGGTGTTTACCCTTTAATGCATGAAAATGCATGTTATATTAAAAAAATTGCAATATACTGCAATAAGTAAGTGTGCAACCTCAGAGTTTGAAGCCGCAAATTTGCCATATTTAACTTGGATACCCAGACATGAAACAAACCACAACAGTCAACTATCAGATGGAAGCAAGCCAGTACCAACACTGGACAGTGAAGTACGAAGGTGAGATCGCTACCTTGCAACTCAACATCAACGAAGACGGCGGTATTCGCCCTGGCTACAAACTTAAGCTCAACAGCTATGACTTGGGTGTGGACATTGAGTTTTATGACGCACTGAACCGCATTCGTTTTGAGCACCCAGAAGTAAAGAGCGTGGTGGTGACTAGCTTAAAAGACCGCATCTTCTGCTCAGGCGCCAATATATTCATGCTGGGTGTGTCCACCCACGCATGGAAAGTGAACTTTTGTAAGTTCACCAATGAAACTCGGAACGGTATTGAAGACAGCAGCCGCAACAGCGGTTTGAAGTTTGTGGCAGCCGTCAACGGCGCCTGTGCAGGCGGCGGTTACGAGATGGCTTTGGCCTGTGATGAAATCGTGTTGGTGGATGACAGTTCTTCAGCCGTTTCGTTGCCAGAGGTGCCTTTGTTGGGCGTGTTGCCAGGAACAGGCGGTTTGACCCGCGTGACCGACAAGCGCAAAGTGCGACACGACCATGCCGATCTTTTTTGCACTAGCGTGGAAGGTGTGCGTGGTCAGAAGGCAGTGGATTGGCGCTTGGTGGACGAAATTGCCAAGCCCGCCCAATTTGCAGCAGCCGTGCATACACGAGCCAGCAAGCCCGCAGCTGATTGCAAGCGCCCAGGCGCATCAGCAGCGGGACAGGGCGTGGCATTGACCCCGCTCAAGCGCGTGATCGCTGCAGACAGCATGTTTTATGAATACGTGCAGGTTGCCATTGACCGTGCCAAGCGCACCGCCACGTTGTCCGTGCACGCACCCAAGGCGGCATTGCCAGACACAGTGGCTGCCATCCAAGCCGCAGGTGCTAGCTGGTATCCACTGCAAATGGCCCGTGAGTTGGACGATGCGATTTTGAATTTGCGTACCAACGAACTCGATATCGGTACTTGGTTGCTCAAGACAGCAGGAGACGCCAAGCTTGCCTTGCAAAGCGATGCTATCTTGGCCCAGCATCTAGACCACTGGCTGGTCAACGAGACCATTGGTTTGTTGCGCCGTACTTTGGCGCGCGTAGATGTGACGTCGCGTTCATTGTTTGCCCTGATTGACGAAGGCTCTTGCTTTGTCGGTACCTTGGCTGAGTTGGCTTTTGCGGCTGACCGCGCCTACATGCTCGACTTGCCAGACAGCCCAGAAAAAGCACCGCACATCGCTTTGAGCGAAATGAACTTTGGCTTCTACCCCATGGTTAACCACCAGTCACGTTTGCAGCGCCGCTTCTATGAAGAAGTGGGTCCGCTCGAAGGCGCGCGCGCTGCAGTAGGTCAATTGCTCAATGCAAAAAAAGCTTTGACACTTGGCTTGGTCACTGCCGCACCTGACGACATTGACTGGGCAGACGAAATTCGTTTTGCCATAGAGGAGCGTGTAGCGATGTCGCCCGACAGCTTGACCGGTTTAGAAGCCAACTTACGTTTTTGCCAAAAAGAAAGCATGGAAACACGCATCTTTGGGCGCTTGTCTGCTTGGCAAAATTGGATCTTCAACCGCCCCAATGCGGTTGGCGAAAAAGGCGCCTTGAAGGTTTATGGCAAAGGCGAAAAGACCGTGTTCGATTTGAACCGCGTTTGATGTTTTGACGTTGTGCAGCAGGCTTCCCGGTGGTGCCGGCTGCAACCTAACTTTGACCCCACCGTTGCTTTTAATTTCTGGAGACTCTTATGTCCGCTATCAACTACAGCGAAAAAATTCCAAATAACGTGAACCTGACCGAGGACCGCACACTGCAGCGTGCGCTTGAGCAATGGCAACCCAACTTCATCAAATGGTGGGACGACATGGGCCCAGAAGGTTCTACTGACACGGACGTGTATCTGCGCACGGCTGTGAGCGTGGATCCACAAGGTTGGGCTCAGTTTGGCCACGTCAAGATGCGTGACTACCGTTGGGGTGTTTTCTTAAACCCAGGTGAAGAAGACCGCAAGATTCACTTCGGTGACCATATTGGTGAAAAAGCTTGGCAAGACGTGCCTGGCGAACACCGCGCCAACCTGCGTCGCATCATCGTGACGCAAGGTGACACTGAGCCAGCATCGGTCGAGCAGCAGCGCCATTTGGGCCAGACCGCACCCAGCATGTACGACTTGCGCAACCTATTCCAGATCAATGTGGAAGAAGGTCGCCATTTGTGGGCCATGGTGTACTTGTTGCATAAATACTTCGGCAAAGATGGCCGAGAAGAAGCCGATGCTTTGCTGCAACGCAACAGCGGCAACGAAGACAACCCACGCATCTTGCAAGCGTTCAACGAGAAGACCCCTGACTGGTTAAGCTTCTTCATGTTCACGTACTTCACCGACCGTGATGGCAAGTTTCAGCTGTGCGCGTTGGCTGAGTCGGCGTTCGACCCATTGGCCCGCACCACCAAGTTCATGCTCACCGAAGAAGCGCACCACATGTTTGTGGGCGAGTCGGGTGTGAGCCGAACCATCCAGCGCACGGTTGAAGTGATGAATGAACTCAAAACGGATGACGTGGGCAAGCTGCGTGCCGCGGGTGTGATTGATTTGCCAGCCATCCAGCGCTACATCAACTTCCACTTCTCGGTGACCATCGACTTGTTTGGTGCTGACCAATCGTCTAATGCCGCGACCTTCTACAGCTCAGGTCTCAAAGGCCGTTACGAAGAAGGCAAGCGTGTTGATGACCACGTCTTGAAGGGAAACACCTACAAGATCTTGTCCGTTGAAAACGGCAAGCTGGTCGAGAAAGATGTGCCCATGCTCAACGCTTTGAACGAAGTGCTGCGCGACGACTACATCACTGACTCTAAGGGCGGCATTGATCGCTGGAACCGCGTAATCGAAAAGGCGGGCATTCCATTCAAACTCAAGGCACCTCACAAAGCTTTCCACCGCAACATTGGCTCTTTGTCGGGCGCTAAGATCACGCCCGATGGTGAAGTTGTGACCGATGAACAGTGGATGGCCAAAGTGGGCGAGTGGTTGCCTTCTAACGAAGACCGCGCTTATGTCGCCAGTTTGATGGGCCGTGTGGTTGAGCCAGGTAAATTTGCCAACTGGATTTCCCCTCCTGTGATGGGCATTAACCGCCAGCCAGTGAACTTTGACTACGTTCGTTTCAACTGATTTTTATAAATCGTAAATGCCATGAATGCACCTGCTGAACTTTTTAACCAGCATTTGATTGACCCGGAAATTTGTATCCGGTGCAATACTTGCGAGGCCACCTGTCCGGTGGGTGCCATCACGCATGACAGCCGCAACTATGTGGTGATTGCCGATAAGTGCAATTTCTGTATGGCCTGTGTACCACCGTGTCCCACAGGCTCAATTGACAACTGGCACACGCGCCTTAAATCTGCTGCTTACACCGTGGAAGAGCAATTGTCTTGGGACGATTTGCCAGCGGTGTTGTCGGAGAGCGAGTTGGTCGCTTTAGGATCTGATGCCTCGTCCGTGGCTACAGCGGCGACCGACGCGTCAATTCCATCAGCCGTTGTTTCAGCGGGCCAAAGTGATGCGTTTAATTCGGCAGCTTACGGTGCCACTGTGCCACCTTGGTCTGCGGCGCACCCTTACACCAATTTGCATGGGTCCAAAGCACCTACCACTGCGACTGTGGTGGGCAATGTGCAAGTGAACGAAGCAGGCACAGCCAACGAAACCCACCACATCGTGCTGGACTTTGGCAACATGCCTTTCCCTGTGCTGGAAGGTCAGTCGATTGGTATCGTTCCAACTGGTCTAGATGACAAGGGCAAGCCGCACCATGCACGTCAATACTCTATCGCCAGCCCTCGCAATGGCGAGCGTCCTGGTTACAACAACCTTTCCATCACTGTCAAACGTGTGGTGGAAGACCATGATGGCAAGCCAGTCAAAGGCGCGGCCTCTAATTATTTGTGTGACCTGAAAACAGGTGACAGCGTGCAAGTGATTGGTCCGTTTGGTAGCAGCTTCTTGATGCCCAACCATCCCAAGTCCAATATCGTCATGATTTGCACAGGCACGGGCAGTGCACCCATGCGCGGTATGACCGAGTGGCGTCGTCGCTTGCGTCAGAGCGGTAAGTTTGAAGGTGGCAAGCTCATGCTGTTCTTCGGTGCGCGCACCCAAAAAGAATTGCCTTACTTTGGGCCGCTGCAAAAGTTGCCTAAAGATTTCATTGATATCAACTTCGCTTTCTCTCGCGAACAAGGTCAAACCAAGCGCTACGTGCAAGACTTGCTACGCGAGCGCAGTGCAGACCTCGTGGGCTTGCTTAAAGACCCCAATACCTATATTTATGTGTGCGGTTTGAAGAGCATGGAGGAAGGCGTGGTGCTTGCCCTGCGTGATGTGGTCACCCAAGCCGGATTGGACTGGGATAGCGTGGGCCAAGTGCTCAAACAAGAAGGCCGTTTGCATTTGGAGACCTATTGATGGGTTTGTATGTCAGTCAAAGAAAAACCCCGCAAGTTTTGCAACTGCGGGGTTTTTTGTTGCCTAGTAGATCTTTTTAGATCGTATCGATAAAGCTACGCAACTTGTCGCTGCGGCTTGGGTGCTTCAATTTACGCAAAGCTTTGGCTTCGATTTGACGGATGCGCTCGCGCGTGACGTCGAATTGTTTGCCAACCTCTTCTAAGGTGTGGTCGCTGGTCATCTCGATACCAAAACGCATGCGTAGCACTTTGGCTTCGCGTGGTGTGAGACCGTCCAAGATGTCTTTGACGACATCGCGCAAACCAGCTTGCATCGCCGCTTCGAGAGGCGCAGTGTTGACGCTGTCTTCGATGAAGTCACCTAAGTGGCTGTCGTCATCGTCGCCGATCGGCGTTTCCATAGAGATGGGCTCTTTGGCGATCTTCATGATCTTGCGAATCTTGTCTTCTGGAATTTCCATCTTCTCAGCCAAGACGCTGGCATCTGGCTCAAAACCAAACTCTTGCAAGTGTTGGCGGCTGATGCGGTTCATCTTGTTGATGGTTTCGATCATGTGCACAGGAATACGGATGGTGCGGGCTTGATCGGCGATGGAGCGGGTGATCGCTTGGCGAATCCACCATGTGGCGTAAGTTGAGAACTTATAACCACGGCGGTATTCGAATTTATCGACGGCTTTCATCAAACCGATATTGCCTTCTTGTATCAGATCTAAGAACTGCAAACCACGGTTGGTGTATTTTTTAGCGATAGAAATAACCAAGCGCAAGTTGGCTTCGATCATTTCTTTCTTGGCGTGGCGTGAACTGCGTTCACCTTCGTTCATGCGTTTGTTGATGTCTTTGAGTTGGTCTAAAGGCACAACCACACGCGATTGCAAGTCGATGAGTTTTTGCTGCAACTCTTGTATCGGTGGGATATTGCGGCTCATGGTGGCAGACCAATTTTT
>JBAXNJ010000078.1:0-6973 GCA_037133815.1 Betaproteobacteria bacterium | reverse complement strand
GCGGAGTTGTGCGCCGTATCTCAGGCTGACTTGGTCCAGCATGTCATGGCATTGCAAGAACTCATGCAAAACCTGGCGCATCGCCAGATCGACAAAAACTCGCAAGGTTTAGATCTTGCGCAGTCGCGCATTGGCAGACCATCACAAGCCATCTCTCAGCAAGTTTTGCGGGTGACGCGCCTTGAACAGTCGATGCACCAACGCATAGCCTCTTTCTCCCAAGCTTGCCAGCACGACTTGCTGAACAAAAAAGCGCACCTAGAGCGCGCATTGGGTCAAACCATGCAAAACAACCAGCAACGTATTCACCGCGCGCAGTTGCGTTTGGGATTGTTAGACCCTAAGTTGGTGCTCCAACGTGGCTTTGCATGGTTGAGCGACGAACAAGGTGTGGCCGTTAGCTCTGTCAGCCAGACAAAAGTTGGCCAGTCGGTTCAGGCAACGCTTGCAGACGGTATCGTTGATCTGTCGGTCACACGCACTAGGCAATAAAAAAGCACTGGGATTACCAGTGCTTATTGTTGAAGCGCCTTTAAATGGGCAAGTTTATTTTTTTATCAAAGGCCACCGTTTTGCTGCGCCACCATCATGAAAAGCATGGGGATTGACAACATGGTGTTGATACGTGAAGTCTGCATAGCCAATTTGGCAGCAGCAGCTTTGTCTTCTGGCGTTACTTCTACCATTCCAAGGGCTTTTTGTTGGTTTGGCCAAATGATGAACCAAACATTGAAAGCCATAACTAAGGCAATCCACATACCTATACCGATCGCTAAGAAAGGCGGGGTCAAGGCAAGCGCTGGGCCGATGTAACCATTCATCCAAGCGACCAATGCGCCGGTGACGACTGTGGCCAAGGCCGCGTAACGGAACCAAAACAGGGCAGCAGGGGCAATCATTTTACCAATGGCTGGTTTTTGTTCATCTGGAATTTTTGGCATGGAAGGGATTTGCACAAAATTGAAATACCAAAGCAGACCAATCCACATCACACCGGACACCACGTGGAGCCAGCGCATGACAAATGCACCCCATGCATGGTCATACACAGTTGGTTGTCCAGCCAGCAACACAATGATGATGAGCAGGACAAAACCTGCTATCACTGTGTAGAGCAAAGATTTCAAAATATTGCCTATCATGTCATTTCCTTGGTTAAATGGATCAAATAATTCTAACTGAGCGCATTAAAAACTCGCCGTTACCAACGTTTTTTATGGTTTAGAAGGCAAGCCAACCAGCTTATTCCCCGCTTTAAACCCTTTTTTAGCAAACCACCCTTGGTGCATTTCCAGAACAAACCGCACCGGCTTCAAAGAGCAGTGGGAATCCGTGGACTGGGGCTTCATATCGGCCAAATTAACAATGGTTCCGTCATCCGCCACAAAAGCAGCGGTCAGTGGAAGCAAGGTGTTTTTCATCCAAAAACACTGGGTACTGGGTTGGTCGAACACAAACAACATACCTTCGTGCGCTGGCATGTCGCTGCGAAACATCAAGCCAATGCTGCGCTGATCAGGCGTTTGGGCCACTTGGGTGTCGATTTGGTACATGCCCAATTGCAACTTAATCCGAGCAAGTTGGGTCTGGGGTTGGTCTTGGGCGAACGACAAGACGCACCACAATAAGAAAAAGGCAGTCGAAAAAAAGCGTTTCATAGGCTCACTGTAAGGCAAAGCGCAGACTGATTTTCCAAAGCAAGACGTCCGCAAAGCCAAAACCCCATGCAATTGCGGTTTTTTGGCTTTTTCCCCCGATAGAATGAACCAATGGCAACCAAGAATCCGACCCCGAAAGTTCAACTACCAGACCGAGACGATGGCAATTCAGTCGTTTTAGAAAGACGCACCCAGCGGACAAAACCGCCGCAAATGTTTCAGGTGTTGATGCTCAACGACGATTTCACCCCGATGGAGTTCGTGGTGATGGTTTTGCAGGAGTTTTTCAGCAAAGACCGCGAAAGTGCCACCCAAATCATGCTCAAAATCCACTTAGACGGCAAAGGCGTTTGTGGCGTCTACAGTAAGGATGTAGCCGCCACCAAGGTCGACCAAGTGCTCGATGCCGCCCGAAAGTCTGGCCACCCCCTCCAATGTGTCTCAGAGCCCATTGAATAAACCCATTCCATTTCCATATACAGTTAAACCACCGTTGCAAGCACAAAGGAACACACATGATTGCCCAAGAACTTGAAGTCAGCTTGCATATGGCCTTTGTAGAGGCCCGTCAACAAAGACACGAATTCATCACCGTCGAGCATCTTTTGCTGGCGCTTTTAGACAACCCCAGCGCTGCCGAGGTGCTGCGCGCTTGCTCCGCCAATATTGACGATTTGCGTAAGTCATTGGCCAATTTCATCAAAGACAACACCCCGCAAGTTGCCGGCACAGAAGAAGTTGATACCCAGCCCACTTTGGGCTTTCAGCGCGTCATTCAGCGCGCCATCATGCATGTCCAATCGACTGGCAATGGCAAGAAAGAAGTGACTGGCGCCAATGTGCTAGTTGCCATTTTTGGCGAAAAAGACTCACACGCTGTTTACTATTTGCACCAGCAAGGCGTGACCCGTTTGGACGTGGTCAATTTCATCGCCCATGGCATCAAAAAGAGCGATCCTCCTGAAGCTACCAAAGGCCCAGAGGCCAACCAAAGCGAACAAGAAGAGGGAGCTGCCACCGAAAAGAACGAAAAAGCCTCACCGCTCGAGCAATTCACCCAAAACCTCAACCAACTTGCCAAAGACGGCAAGATCGATCCGCTTATTGGTCGCGAATACGAAGTTGAGCGCACCATCCAAATTTTGTGCCGCAGACGTAAAAACAACCCGCTTTTAGTGGGCGAAGCAGGAGTTGGCAAAACAGCCATCGCCGAGGGCCTAGCGTGGCGCATTACCGAAAAAGACGTGCCAGAAATTTTGTCCGAGGCAATTGTGTATTCCCTAGACATGGGTGCATTGCTGGCTGGTACCAAATACCGTGGTGATTTTGAACAACGCCTTAAGGGTGTGATCAAGTCTTTGCAAGGCAAACCCAATGCTATTTTGTTCATCGACGAAATCCACACTTTGATCGGTGCTGGCGCTGCTTCGGGGGGAACTTTGGACGCTTCTAATTTACTCAAGCCTGCGCTTTCCAGCGGTCAGTTGAAGTGCATTGGGGCAACCACCTTCACTGAGTACCGCGGTATTTTTGAGAAAGATGCAGCCCTGTCACGCCGTTTCCAAAAGATCGATGTAGTGGAGCCCACTGTCGAGCAAACCGTCGATATTCTTAAAGGCCTCAAGTCCCGTTTCGAAGAGCACCACAACGTCAAATACGCGGTGGCTGCATTGCAAGCCGCCGCTGAACTCAGCGCCAAATACATCAACGACCGCCATTTGCCTGACAAGGCGATTGACGTGATTGACGAAGCCGGCGCCGCGCAACGCATCTTGCCCGCCTCAAAGCGCAAGAAAACCATCAGCAAGCTGGAAATCGAAGACATCGTCGCAAAGATCGCGCGTATTCCGCCAGCCAATGTTTCTAATGACGACCGCGGCAAGCTTCAAACCTTGGAACGCGACCTCAAGAGCGTGGTGTTCGGTCAAGACAAAGCGTTGGAAGTGTTGGCCTCTGCCGTCAAAATGGCGCGCTCTGGCTTAGGCAAAAACGACAAACCGATTGGTGCCTTCTTGTTCAGCGGCCCCACGGGCGTTGGCAAAACCGAAGCGGCCAAGCAATTGGCCTACATCATGGGCATCGATTTGATTCGCTTTGACATGTCCGAGTACATGGAACGCCATGCCGTGAGCCGACTCATTGGTGCGCCTCCCGGCTATGTGGGTTTTGACCAAGGCGGTTTATTGACTGAGGCCGTCACCAAGAAACCGCATTGCGTGTTGCTCTTAGACGAAATCGAAAAAGCCCACCCCGATATCTTTAACGTCTTGTTGCAGGTGATGGACCATGGCACGCTGACCGACAACAACGGGCGTAAAGCCGATTTCCGCAACGTGATTGTCATCATGACGACCAATGCGGGCGCTGAGACTATGAACAAAGCGACTATTGGCTTTACCAACCCCCGCCAAGCAGGCGACGAGATGGCCGATATCAAGCGTTTGTTCACGCCAGAGTTCCGTAACCGCTTAGACGCCATCGTCGGCTTCCAAGCCTTGGACGAACTCGTCATCATGCGGGTTGTCGATAAATTCTTGTTGCAATTGGAAACCCAATTGACAGAGAAGAAGGTCGACGTCACATTTAGCGACGACTTACGCAAGCATTTGGCTAAGAAAGGCTTTGACCCACTCATGGGCGCACGTCCGATGCAACGCCTCATCCAAGACACGATTCGCAAAGCTTTGGCAGACGAATTGTTGTTTGGCCGGTTGACCGAAGGTGGCCGTTTGTCTGTTGATATTGACGATAAAAACGAGGTGTTGCTTGACATCCAGCCTTTGCCGAAAAAAGACAAAACAACTAAATCGGAGCCTAATTCTTCTGAAGAAACTGCGGCTGGCTAACCAAAGGATTTCACGTGGCAGGCCACAGTAAATGGGCAAACATCCAGCACCGCAAAGGGCGCCAAGATGAAAAAAGAGGGCGCATTTGGACACGCCTGATTCGAGAAATCATGGTTGCTGCCCGTTTGGGTGGCGCTGATCTCGACATTAATCCGCGTCTGCGTTTAGCGGTTGAAAAAGCCAAAGCCGCCAATATGCCGGCAGACAACATCAAACGCAATATCGACAAAGCCACCGGCAACCTCGAAGGCGTGCATTACGAAGAAATCCGCTACGAGGGTTACGGCATTGGTGGCGTCGCCATCATGGTCGACACCATGACCGATAACAAGGTGCGCACCGTGGCTGAAGTGCGTCATGCATTGAGCAAGCACGGCGGCAATATGGGCACCGAGGGAAGTGTGTCTTTCCAATTCAAGCACTGCGGCCAATTGATATTTGCGCCAGGTAGTGACGAAGACAAGATCATGGAAGTGGCGCTTGATAACGGCGCCGACGATGTCATCACCGGAGACGATGGCGCCATTGAAGTCCTCACACCGCTAGCAACATTTGAGCAAGTCAAAAATGCGCTCTCTGCAGCCGGCCTACATGCAGAACTCGCCGAGGTTACTTTTCGTCCCGAAAACACCATCGAGATCGAGGGTGACGATGCTGTCAAAATGCAAAAAATCTTGGATGTCTTGGAAGACTTAGACGACGTGCAAGAGATTTATCACAACGCGGCTCTATGAATATTTTGGTGATAGGTGGCGGTGGGCGCGAACATGCGCTGGCTTGGAAGTTAGCCCAGTCGCACAAAGTGCAAGCTATTTATGTGGCTCCTGGCAACGCAGGAACAGCCAGAGACAAGCGTTTACAAAATGTAACCATCACAGATATCCACCAACTCTGCACCTTTGCCATTGAAAAAAATGTCGGCCTGACCGTGGTTGGTCCAGAAGCCCCTTTGGCTGCAGGAGTGGTTGATGTTTTTCGCGATAAAGGCCTACGAATCTTTGGACCAACACAAGCCGCTGCCCAATTAGAAAGCTCCAAGGCTTTTAGCAAAGCCTTTATGCAACGCGTTGCATAAAGGCTTTGCTAAAAGCCTTGGAGCTTTCTAATTGGGCAGCGGCTTGTGTTGGTCCAAAGATTCGTAGGCCTTTATCGCGAAAAACATCAACCACTCCTGCAGCCAAAGGGGCTTCTGGACCAACCACGGTCAGGCCGACATTTTTTTCAATGGCAAAGGTGCAGAGTTGGTGGATATCTGTGATGGTTACATTTTGTAAACGCTTGTCTCTGGCTGTTCCTGCGTTGCCAGGAGCCACATAAATAGCTTGCACTTTGTGCGACTGGGCTAACTTCCAAGCCAGCGCATGTTCGCGCCCACCGCCACCTATCACCAAAATATTCATAGAGCCGCGTTGTGATAAATCTCTTGCACGTCGTCTAAGTCTTCCAAGACATCCAAGATTTTTTGCATTTTGACAGCATCGTCACCCTCGATCTCGATGGTGTTTTCGGGACGAAAAGTAACCTCGGCGAGTTCTGCATGTAGGCCGGCTGCAGAGAGCGCATTTTTGACTTGCTCAAATGTTGCTAGCGGTGTGAGGACTTCAATGGCGCCATCGTCTCCGGTGATGACATCGTCGGCGCCGTTATCAAGCGCCACTTCCATGATCTTGTCTTCGTCACTACCTGGCGCAAATATCAATTGGCCGCAGTGCTTGAATTGGAAAGACACACTTCCCTCGGTGCCCATATTGCCGCCGTGCTTGCTCAATGCATGACGCACTTCAGCCACGGTGCGCACCTTGTTATCGGTCATGGTGTCGACCATGATGGCGACGCCACCAATGCCGTAACCCTCGTAGCGGATTTCTTCGTAATGCACGCCTTCGAGGTTGCCGGTGGCTTTGTCGATATTGCGTTTGATGTTGTCTGCCGGCATATTGGCGGCTTTGGCTTTTTCAACCGCTAAACGCAGACGCGGATTAATGTCGAGATCAGCGCCACCCAAACGGGCAGCAACCATGATTTCTCGAATCAGGCGTGTCCAAATGCGCCCTCTTTTTTCATCTTGGCGCCCTTTGCGGTGCTGGATGTTTGCCCATTTACTGTGGCCTGCCACGTGAAATCCTTTGGTTAGCCAGCCGCAGTTTCTTCAGAAGAATTAGGCTCCGATTTAGTTGTTTTGTCTTTTTTCGGCAAAGGCTGGATGTCAAGCAACACCTCGTTTTTATCGTCAATATCAACAGACAAACGGCCACCTTCGGTCAACCGGCCAAACAACAATTCGTCTGCCAAAGCTTTGCGAATCGTGTCTTGGATGAGGCGTTGCATCGGACGTGCGCCCATGAGTGGGTCAAAGCCTTTCTTAGCCAAATGCTTGCGTAAGTCGTCGCTAAATGTGACGTCGACCTTCTTCTCTGTCAATTGGGTTTCCAATTGCAACAAGAATTTATCGACAACCCGCATGATGAC
>JBAXNJ010000077.1:0-7025 GCA_037133815.1 Betaproteobacteria bacterium | reverse complement strand
TCTTTGGGCGCGTGAATGACTATGCACCGCCTCCACCAATACGCCAACACTCTCTGGCGGGGTGAACTGGCTAATGCCGTGGCCTAAGTTAAAAATATGCGTGGGGCCGGTGGTGGTCGCATCTGTATGTGGCGTGCCAAAGCTATCGAGTACTTTGTGCGCTTCTTTTTCAATCGCAGATGCATGGGCAAACAAAACATTCGGGTCTATATTGCCTTGTAATGCTTTGCCAGGTTGTCCAGCCAAACCGCCAACAGCTTTTCTTGCTTTGCCAAGATTGACGGTCCAATCTAAGCCTAAGACGTTGCAGTCGAGGGTGTTCATTTCTTCCAACCACAACCCGCCACCTTTCGTAAACACAATGCTAGGAATGGTTTGGCCATCATGGCTGCGAATCAACTGGTCTAGCACCCGCTTGGTATAGGCCAAGCTGAACTCTTGGAATGCGCCGTCCGCCAGCACGCCGCCCCAGCTGTCAAACACCATCACAGCTTGTGCCCCTGCTTTGATTTGCGTGTTCAAGTAAAGCGCGACCGCATCGGCATTGATTTGCAAAATGCGGTGCATCAAGTCAGGACGGCTGTACATCAAGCTTTTGACATGGCGGTAATCGTCGGAGCCAGCACCCTCGACCATATAGCAAGCCAATGTCCAAGGGCTACCGGAAAACCCAATCAATGGCACGCGTCCTTGCAAGGCTTTGCGAATCGATGTGACTGCGTCAAACACGTAGCGCAGTTTGTCCATGTCGGGCACTGCGAGTTCAGCAACGGCGGCTTCATCGCGCACGTTTTTGGCAAAGCGGGGGCCTTCACCTAGCGCAAAGCTCAAACCTAATCCCATGGCATCGGGCACCGTCAAGATATCGCTAAACAAAATTGCGGCATAAAGTGGGTAGCGATCTAAAGGCTGCAGCGTGACTTCGGTGGCGTAGTCGACATTGGTGGCCAGCCCCATAAAGCTGCCGGCCTTGGCACGCGTGGCGCAGTATTCAGGTAAGTAGCGCCCCGCTTGGCGCATCAACCACACCGGCGTGTGGTCTGTCGCTTGGCGAAGGCAAGCTTTTAGAAAGGTGTCGTTTTGAATGGAAGCGTACATGCGTATTTAAAAAAATTAGTGGGGTGGTGCGTTGAGCGGTACGTTGGTTTGCGTGCTGGGAACAGCGCCTTGTGCAATCAGTTTGCGAGCCACGGATTCACCTAATGCGCTGGCAACTGTGAGTGCATTGGGGTCTTGCAAGTCGATTGGCTTTTGGTCATGGGCATGAATCAACGCAGTGCCGGCTTTCAGGTGATCACCCCATGCCGCATGGATAGACAAAGTGCCTTGGTGGATAGTGGCGTGCGCAGCCAAAGGCATAGAGCAACTACCGCCCATAGCGCGACTCACGCCGCGCTCTGCATACACGGCGACAGCTGTGGTGATGTCGTTCAAGCTTGCCAAGGCTTGCACCAAGTCCATGCGGTTCGAACTGATCTCAATACCAATCGCACCTTGACCTGCAGCAGGAACCATGGTGTTGAGATCAAAGATATGGCGGATGCGGTCTTTCAAGCCAAGTCGCTTCAAGCCAGCCGCTGCGAGAACGATGCCCGCGTATTGGCCATCATCGAGTTTCTTCAAACGCGTATCTAAATTGCCACGCAAAGGTTCTATTTTTAAATCTGGTCGCAGCGCTTGCAACAAAACAGTTCTTCTCAAACTAGACGTTCCCACCACTGCGCCGTGGGGCAGGTTCTCCAGGCTATCGAAGTTCGGGGACACCCAAGCGTCTCGCGGGTCTTCACGCGACAAGATGCAGGCCAAATGAAAACCTTCGGGTAAATCCATAGGCACGTCTTTGAGCGAATGCACAGCGATATGCGCAGAGCCATTGGCGAGCGCAACTTCTAATTCTTTGATGAACAAACCTTTGCCGCCCACTTTGCTCAAAGGTTGGTCCAAAATTTGGTCACCCATGGTGGTCATGCCCATCAAAGTAATTTGATGGCCTCGGTCCTCTAGTAACTGCTTGACGTGGTTGGCTTGCCAAAGGGCAAGACGGCTTTCACGCGTGGCAATGGTTAGTTGTTGTGGCATAAACAATAGTTGCTATGAAAAAAGTTACCCGGATACGGTGAAAAAGTGGTTTCAAGGAGACTTTGAAAACGCATCATTGCTTCAACTTCTTAGCAGCATCTATAGCAAAGTAAGTCAGTATGCCGTCTGCCCCAGCGCGTTTGAAAGCAAGCAGGCTTTCCATCATCACTGCGTCATGGTCGAGCCAACCGTTTTGTGCGGCTGCTTTGAGCATGGCGTATTCGCCAGAGACTTGGTACGCAAAAGTGGGCACTTTAAATTCGTCTTTCACGCGGCGCACTATATCTAAATAGGGCATGCCAGGTTTGACCATCACCATGTCAGCACCTTCGGCAATGTCGAGCCCAACTTCGCGCAGTGCTTCATCGGTGTTGCCAGGGTCCATTTGGTAAGTTTTTTTATCGCTCTTGCCGAGGTTGGCAGCAGAGCCAACCGCATCGCGGAATGGGCCATAAAACGCACTGGCATATTTGGCGCTGTAGGCCATGATGCGCGTGTGAATGTAGCCGTGTTCTTCTAGGGCATTGCGAATCGCGCCGATGCGCCCGTCCATCATGTCGCTCGGTGCCACGATGTCTACGCCTGCGTTGGCTTGCGTGAGGGCTTGTTGGGTCAGCACCTCTACGGTGATGTCATTGAGGATGTAGCCCGTCTCATCTAGCAAGCCATCTTGTCCGTGGCTGGTGTAT
This sequence comes from Betaproteobacteria bacterium, assembly GCA_037133815.1. Lineage (GTDB taxonomy): Bacteria > Pseudomonadota > Gammaproteobacteria > Burkholderiales > Burkholderiaceae_C > Limnohabitans. The sequence goes on along the minus strand of JBAXNJ010000077.1, from coordinate 4,257 downwards.
GGGTCGAGCGCGACATCGGTCATGATGCCCAAATTGGGAAAGTGCTTTTTAAGAGTCGAGACCACATGGGGAATCAAACCTATGGGGTTCGTTGCTTCTTTGCCATCAGGCGTTTTAAGGTGGCTACTGATGACGGGAAAGAGCGCCATGACAGGAATGCCGAGTTGCACACATTCTTCGGCGACGTGCAGCAACAAGTCCAAGCTCACACGATCAACCCCAGGCATAGACGCCACCGATTCGCGGCGTTTTTCGCCTTCAAGCACGAAGACGGGATAGATCAAATCGTTTACGCTCAAGGCATGTTCGCGTACCAAGCGGCGGGTGAAGTCATCGCGACGAAGACGGCGAGGGCGGCTAAGTGGAAATGGTGTCGTCATGAAATGTCTCTTATAAATAAGTTGTTATTCAAATGGTTAGGCTGCTCATAGCCATTCTCGTCGGACGATAAAGCGTTGCATCAAATCGTGCTCAGGCGTGCCGGCCTCGGCTTGGTGTTGGTAAGACCAACTCACCATAGGCGGCATCGACAACAAAATAGATTCTGTGCGTCCACCCGATTGCAAGCCAAAATGCGTGCCACGATCCCAGACTAAGTTGAACTCCACATAGCGACCCCGGCGGTACAACTGGTGCGCGCGTTCGCGCTCGCCATAAGGGGTATTCATGCGCTTTTCAACAATGGGCAGATAGGCTTTCAGCAATGCATCGCCCACGCTTTGCACCATGGCAAAGCTTTGCTCACTGCCGAGCTCTGAAAAATCGTCAAAAAAGATGCCGCCAATGCCGCGTTGTTCGTTGCGGTGCTTAAGACAAAAATAGTCGTCGCACCAGGTTTTGAAACGGGGATACAAATGCTCACCAAAAGGGTTCAAAGCATCGCGGCAGGACGTATGGAAATGCACCGCATCTTCTTCAAAGCCGTAATAGGGGGTTAAGTCCATGCCGCCGCCAAACCAAGCCACAGTTTGGCCATCTGCTGTTTTGGCAGACAACATGCGCACGTTCATGTGGACGGTCGGTGCATAAGGGTTGCGCGGATGAAACACTAGCGAGACGCCCATGGCCTCAAAAGGCGCGCCAGACAATTCAGGCCGGTCATGGGTAGCAGAGGGGGGCAGTTTGGGGCCCGTCACATGTGAAAAGCCGCAACCTGCGCGCTCAAACACCTTGCCGTTTTCCAAAATTTGGGTGATGCCATTGCCTTGAAGAGCCTCAACTGGAGGCTTTTTCCACGCATCTGAAATAAAACTGCCGCCGTCTAACTGCGCAATAGTACTGGTGATGCGATTCTGTAATGTTTTTAAATAGTCTTTGACTGTGTCCAGATACATGCTTTAACTGGTGTTTATTCAATTTTGAGGAGGGCGATCAAGTAAATTTGATACTTTTAAGGCAATCCCCAATCTTACCGTGCGCTCTGTGCATGCCATGAATCGCGCAGGAATGTGGAGATAATAAAAATGTATGAAGTCTTCCCCCAAATCGCTCTCTGGTCTGTTCCCGTTTATTCGTCCTTACCGCATACAAGTGGCTTGTGCCGGGATATTTCTATTACTGGCAGCCGCCACTACCTTGGCTTTTCCTTGGGCATTACGCACATTGATAGACCAAGGATTGGGTGACCAAGCCAATCCAGACGTTCTAGCCACCAAATTCTTTGAACTTTTTCTAGTCGCTGCGGCTTTAGCCGTTTTTTCTGCGGCGCGGTTTTATACCGTGAGTTGGTTGGGCGAAAAAATCACAGCGGATGTCAAAAACAAAGTATATGCACATGTTTTAAGACAAAGCCCCACTTTTTTTGAAACTACCCAATCGGGCGAAGTGCTGTCGCGTTTGACCAGCGATACCACTCTGGTCCAAACCGTGGTCGGTTCGTCTTTGTCCATGGGCCTTCGCAATATGGTCATGGGTATTGGTGCCATGGGCATGTTGGTGTGGACCAACCCATTGCTCATGTTGCAAGTGATAGCTGTTTTGGCAGTCGTGGTGTTTCCTAGTGTTTATTTAGGACGCAGAGTGCGTCGCTTGTCACGTGCCAGCCAAGACCGGGTTGCAGACTCGAGTGCTATCGCCTCAGAAGTACTCAACGCTATTCCAGTGGTGCAAAGTTACACCGCAGAAACACGCGAAGCAGAACGTTTCACCTCTTCGACCACGCAAGCGCTTGGGACTGCATTGCGCCGCACGCGCGCTCGGTCTGTTTTGGTGGGCTTCATCATCATGACCTCTAGCGCTGCACTGCTGTGGGGTTTGTATTTGGGTACTTTGTCCGTGCGAGATGGCACGACCACCGCAGGTGAATTGGGCCAAACCGTGGTCTATGTGATTTTGTTGGCCAGTGCGTTTGCAGTTTTAGGTGAAGTCTATGGTGACATCTTGCGAGCAGCGGGTGCAACTGAGCGTTTGATGGAATTGCTGCACAGCCAATCTGACGTGCAATCTCCTGCGCATCCACGGCGCGCGCCTTGGCCAGAAAAAGGTTCCAGCTTGGTGCTGCGTGATGTGAATTTCAATTACCCCTCACGTCCTACGCAACGGGCATTGAATGGATTGACCGGTGAAGTACATGCAGGTCAGACCGTTGCTGTTGTCGGTCCAAGCGGCGCTGGTAAAACCACCTTATTTTCTTTGCTGATGCGCTTCCATGCTCCTCAGAACGGCGACGTTTTATTAGATGGTGTGGCAGTAGACCAAATGGATTTGAACGATTTGCGCCAACGTATTGGTGTGGTGCCGCAAGAAGCGGTTGTGTTCTCTGGAACCGTGATGGAGAACATACGTTACGGTAAACCAGAAGCCACCGACCAAGAAGTGCAAGCAGCAGCGGAGGCTGCGTTTGCCCAAGAATTTATCGCTGATTTGCCGCAAGGCTATGACACCTATCTAGGAGACCGCGGCGTGCGTTTGTCTGGTGGACAGCGCCAACGCATTGCCATTGCCCGGGCCATTTTGAAGAACCCACCGTTGCTATTGCTCGATGAAGCCACCAGTGCCTTAGACGCACACAGCGAGCGCATGGTGCAAGCAGCACTTGAAAAAGCCATGCAAGGGCGTACCACCTTGGTTATTGCGCACCGCTTGGCAACTGTGCAACGCGCAGACTGCATTTGGGTGCTCGACAAAGGAAAACTGGTAGAGCAGGGCACGCACAAAGAGCTCATAGCCAAAGCCGGTTTGTACGCCAGCTTGGCGGCATTACAGTTCGCTTAAATCACTTTACGACTCAGGCCACCTATGCACCTTATGTCATTTCAAAAATTGGCTTTGCTCTTCGCATCATTGGTGCTGGCGTCTTGCTCCGGTTTGCCTGCAAAAAATTACGACGCAAGAAAAAATAACGCTAAGCAATATGATTTTGACAGCAGCCAATGCGAATTAGCCATTGCGCAGCAATACGGAAGTCCGTTGACTACGCCCGCTAACTATTTCCAGTCTTGTATGAAAGCGCAGGGTTGGCATTTTTAAATTTAGGCAAATAAAAATACCATTAGCCTAGGTAGCCATTGGCTCCCAGAGAAGCGGCTGCATGCCGCAATGGCATGGGAATACTAGAGACCCCTAGCAATGTGTTGTAAGTGACAACAAAAAATACCGCATTGAAAATAACGAATGTGATGGCACCAAAACCATAACCAAACCACAGGGTGGCAATAGGGATCCAAGCGATACCTGCTAATACAGAGAAAAAACGAAATAGCGGAGACAAAAACTCTGACACGATAGGGTTGAGACCCATCGCAATACCCAAAGGAATGCTGACAAGAATGGCTAAGCCAGTGCCAACTGCAACACGTCCTAGGCTGGCTGCAATATGTTGAAAGATGCTGCCATCGTTCACGGACTCGAGTCCTGCAGAAAAGACTGCTTCAATACTAGGAAATACCCGCGCATCCACATGGAATACGCGTATGCACAGTTCCCAAAAAATCAATAAACCAAACAATGGGAGTGCGAACATTAGTGCGGAATGTAAGCGTTGGTTCATGAGGGTCATGTTAATTACCAAGTATTCAATAGTAGTGTCTCGTAGTTACCAAAATAAAGTAGGGTTAACGCTTGGATAAGTGACATAAGATACCTATTTCTTTAGGAGTAAATATGCGATTCGAAACCCAACTCGACACCGTAGTCATTGCTATTTTGATAGCAGGACTCTTGCCTTTAATATGCGCAGCTATTTCTAAGTGGGGTGACAAAAGCTATGACAACCATAACCCACGTGCATGGTTAGCTAATCAAGAAGGTTTTCGCGCC
>JBAXNJ010000076.1:0-7042 GCA_037133815.1 Betaproteobacteria bacterium | reverse complement strand
CCACATTGCTAGCGCCTGATATCTTGCCGTCGTTTAGTGCTGCAAGTATGAGAGATAAAGGTGTTGTGTTTTCTTTAGATGCGCAACAACATATAGGTAATCTTGCTTTGGTGGAACTTTTTAATGGGACAGATGCGCCTAGCTATGTGGTGGGCACAGAGAATTTTTATGTGGTGACTCGGTATAACTGGAGTAGTTATTACGCGCTGGCAGTGATTGAGTTGGGGGCAGCCATTGCGAGCGAAATTAAAAATACGCGCTAATTACTTTCTAAAGTTGGTTATTGCATAATTATTTTCTCCTTACTATAATTAGTATCGTAAGGAAAGGAAAGACGTATGCTGAATGAAGTTACCCTCACAAGCAAAGGGCAAACCACCATCCCAAAGAACATCCGTGACAGTCTGTCTATGAAGGCGGGAGATCGGATGACCTTCACATTGATGCCCGATCACACAGTAGTCATGCGACTAAAAACCAAAAGTATGATGAGTCTGGCTGGCTCCCTTCACAAGAAGGGTAGAAAAACCTTAGCAGTTGATCAGTTGTCGCGGTAATGCTGGGCATAGACACTAACGTACTAGTTCGCTTTTTGGTACGTGACGACCAAACACAGTTTGAAAAAGCACGTAAACTTTTAAAGCGTGAGGTTTCAAGCGGTAGGCGCGTTTTTATCAACCAATTGGTTTTACTAGAAACCGAATGGGTGCTACGCAGCCGGTACGGTTTGGCGAAAACGCAGATGCTAGAGACGATTTCAGGCTTACTGGACGCGCCAGATGTTCAACTTGAGGATGAGCCCTCTATAGAAGAAGCAGTTTTTGTTTGGCGTGATGCTAATGCTGATTTTGCTGACTGTTTGATTGGGGCAAGAAATAGGCGGCTTGGCTGCAAGGCAACTGCTACCTTTGATACAAAAGCATCGAAATTACCAGGCTTTACAGCCGCATAAGTTAAGTGCCTTGCAGCAACGCCCAATGCACATGTTCACGCACAATGACATCTTTGTGGTTGGTATGCAGCAGCAAAGCTTGCCGAAGAGCAGTTAAATCATCGGCAGATAAAGTTGTTACTGCCCGCAAAGCATTCCCCGCAGCCACCGCCACATTCCGCAACCAACGCAAATACCCAATCCGTCTAATCGCACTTCCCTCTGTTCGACGCAGAAACTCTTCTTCCGTCCATCCCAAAACATCGACAAGCTGTTGCCCCACCAAACCATTTCGCACATCAAAATCAGCCAAACTTGATGTCTGCGCATATTTATTCCAAGGGCATATCAGCTGGCAGTCGTCGCAGCCATAAATACGGTTACCCATTAATGGACGCAACTCTTCAGGAATAGAACCTGCGTGCTCAATAGTTAAATAAGAGATGCATCGTCTTGCATCGACCAAGCCTGGCGCAACTATGGCTTGGGTGGGGCACACATCTATGCATGCTGTGCACTGACCGCAATGGTCTGTGACAGTCTCTGATACTGGCAACTGGATATTTAAAAAAATCTCGCCCAAGAAAAACATCGAACCAGCTTCACGATTAAGTACTAAGCTGTGTTTGCCGCGCCATCCTTGACCGCTGCGGGTAGCTAATTCAGCCTCCATCACGGGGGCGGAATCTGTGAAGGCGCGGGTTTGTAGTGAATCTTCTTGACCAGCAAGACAGTTTTCAATTTCTTGTGCCAATTTACTCAAGCGTTGGCGCAGCACCTTGTGGTAATCGCGTCCTCTGGCATACACAGAAACAACTGCCTCGGTTGGATTGTGCAAACGCCCCCACTCCACCTCTTGCCAATCTTCTGGCGTTTCACGCGGCAGATAGTTCATACGCGCGGTGATCACACTCACCGTGCCGGGAACTAACTCTGCAGGACGGGCGCGTTTGAGACCATGGCGGGCCATATAGCCCATCTCGCCGTGGAAGTTTTTCTCTAGCCACGACAGCAAAGCGGGCTCTGCAGACGACAAATCGACAGGGGCCACCGCAATTTGGGAAAATCCCAGTGCATGTCCTGTTTTTTGGATGTGCGCGAGTAACAATGTGGGATCGATCGGCACTCTACTTCCTTGAATAATTCAACCATTGTAAAAACACTGCTCTGGCCTGACGAATTAGCTACTGCGGGCTTTGCCCAGCAATTGGCGGCATCGCTCGTTCACCAGCAAACAGGATTGAACGCCTGCATCACATTAGACGGTGAATTGGGCGCTGGTAAAACCACCTTCGTGCGCCATCTGTTGCATGCCCTGGGTGTGACAGGTCGCGTCAAAAGTCCTACTTATGCGGTCGTTGAACCTTATGAAGTGCTGGCAGGACATATTTGGCATTTTGATTTTTACCGTTTCACCGATCCTCAAGAATGGGAAGATGCTGGTTTTCGTGACATCTTTGCAAGCGTGGGGCTCAAACTGTGCGAATGGCCAGTAAATGCTGTGGGCATGTTGCCAATTCCAGATATCACTTTTCACATCAGTGTTGATAACGTAGACCAGCGCCATGTAGCGTTGAAGTCTCACACTGCAATGGGCTCTGAACTGCTCTCGCGCTTGGAGACGCAATCGTGAATAGCCAGCAACAACGTAGACGCTTTCTACAGACCACCAGCGCCCTGTTGCTGTTAGGCGGAGTAGATATTGCATGGGGCGCCACGATTTTGACGGTGCGTGTGTGGCCAGCTAGCGACTACACACGCGTCACGATTGAAAGCGATGCAGCGCTCACCACAACCCCGCTCTTCATAGCAAACCCACCACGCTTAGCGGTGGATATTGAAGGCATCGAACTCAACCCCGCACTCAAAGAGTTAGTAGGGAAAGTGCGTCCGGACGATCCTTTCATCACCGGTGTGCGCGTGGGGCAATACACCGCCAATACGGTTCGTTTGGTTTTAGATTTACGTCAAATGGTTTTGCCACAGGTTTTTAATTTGCCACCTGTGCGTTCTGGCAATGCCCAATACCAACACCGCTTGGTGCTTGATTTGTATCCCACCAAAGTGGCGGACCCCTTGGAAGCACTGATCGCACAACATACCAATCCTGATCCATTGGGTGAACTCTTGGCGCGCAAGATGAACAAGGCGGCGGTTCCTGTGACGCCTTCTCCGCCACAAACCACAGCTTCGGCACCCACCAGTTCAGCCGCAGCGCCCATATCTAGTGCATCTTCGCCCATGGTTGCAGCGCCAAGCATTGCTGCTTCGGCGAACGAATCAAAAGTCACTGCAGCTCAATCCACCCAAAACACAGAGCGCTTCATCATCGTCGCACTAGACCCAGGCCACGGCGGCGAAGACCCTGGCGCAATCGGTCCTCGTGGCACCAAAGAAAAAGATGTAGTTTTGAAAATCGCCCACCGCATGCGTGACCGCATCAACAATACGGTCATCAAAACCAGAATGGGGCCACTGCCAATGCGCGCTTATCTCACGCGCGATGCAGATTTTTTTGTGCCTTTGCAGTTACGAGTAGAAAAAGCACGGCGTGTACAGGCTGATTTGTTTGTCAGTATCCATGCCGATGCCTATATGACGCCCGATGCGCGCGGAGCCAGTGTGTTTGCTTTGAGCCAAGGTGCAGCGACAAGCGCCGCAGCGCGTTGGATGGCATCGCAAGAAAACCGCGCAGACTTAGTAGGCGGGCTCAATTTAAAGGTGCAAGACGCCACCGTGCAACGCGCGCTGCTAGACATGAGCACTACTGCGCAAATCAATGACAGTTTGAAACTGGGTAATGAAATGCTGGGGCAAATAAGGCGAATAGGCAAACTCCACAAACCGCAAGTCGAGCAAGCGGGGTTTGCAGTGTTAAAGGCGCCAGATATTCCAAGTGTGTTGGTAGAGACGGCTTTTATTAGTAATCCCGATGAGGAAGCACGGCTCAATAGCGAGAGCTACCAAAACGAACTCTCTGATGCGTTGATGCGCAGCATCGAACGCTACTTCTTGCGTAATCCGCCTTTGGCGCGCAATCGCAATATTTAATTTTTTAACTTAGCTTCTTTTTTTAAATCAGAAGCATTGCAAGCGTCAGGCCTTTGAAGCTCTAGAACCTTTCCAACCGCCATACATCGCTAAAGCACCTGGTATCAAAATCATTGCCCAGATGATTTTTTGTAAATTCAATTTGACCCATTCAATATTTCCAAAGAAATATCCAGCGGACACAATGCCTCCGACCCATAACAATCCACCCGTAACGTCGAAGAATGTGAACTTGCTTCGTGTCATCTGAGCAACGCCTGCGACAAAGGGCGCGAACGTTCTCAAAAACGGCATAAACCTAGCGGCCACGATAGTAATACCGCCATAGCGCTCATAAAAAGCATGGGCTTGGTCAAACGCTTGGCGATTGAAAAATCGCGAGTTTTCCCACGCAAACACTTTGGGGCCAAAGTAGTGGCCAATGGTGTAATTGGTTTGGTTACCGGCGATTGCAGCGGTTACCAGCAAAGCCACCGATAGACCATAGTCCATGAGTCCAACGCCACACATGGCGCCCACCACAAACAACAACGAGTCGCCAGGCAAGAAAGGCATGACCACCAGGCCCGTTTCAACAAAGATGATGGCAAACAACAAAACATAGACCCATACGCCATTGGCTAGCACAAAGGCCTCCAAGTAGCGGTCAATGTGCAGAATAAAGTCGATAAGGTAGCTAATGATTTCCATAAAATAGGATTATCACAGGCTCTAAAATGCCTTGGTGCACCCTAGCATCCAACCCCAACGCGCGATTCGCGAACTCCCAGACGAACTCATCAGCCAAATTGCCGCTGGCGAAGTGGTCGAACGCCCTGCCTCTGTTGTACGTGAGTTGGTGGATAACGCTTTAGACGCAGGTGCTACACACATCACCGTCAGACTTCTCAGTGGCGGCGTGCGCTTGATCAGTGTGGAAGATAACGGTGCGGGTATTCCAGCTGACGAACTGCCCATCGCGTTGAAGCGCCACGCAACTAGCAAGATTACCAATTTGAACGAACTCGAATCGGTTGGAACGATGGGTTTTCGGGGTGAAGCACTGGCGGCTATCCACTCTGTCTCAGAGTTATCACTGCTTTCACGCAATGCTCAGCAAGACCACGCTATGCGTTTAGATGGCCGTAGTGGAGAGTTACAAGCGGCTGCCCGTGCATTGGGCACCACAGTAGAAGTGAAAGAACTTTTTTATAGCACGCCAGCGCGCCGCAAATTTCTAAAAACAGACGCCACTGAATTAGCGCATTGTGTAGATGCTGTGCGACGGCATGCTCTTTCCAGACCTAATGTGGGTTTCGAGATTTGGCACGATGGCAAATTGGTTGAGCAATGGCGCAGTCAAACGGGCAATGAAGAATTGGATCGCAGACTGGCAGATGTGCTAGGTGCAGATTTTTTAAAAAATTCTGTGGCTGTGCAATTCACGCAAGGCAATTTGCATGTGTTTGGTCGCGCAGGTATTCCAGATGCCGCAAGGGCACGTGCAGACCACCAGTTTTTGTACGTGAATGGGCGTTTTGTGCGCGACAAGGTGGTGACGCACGCAGCGCGCAGCGCCTACGAAGATGTGCTGCACGGACACCGCCAACCTGTGTATGCCTTGTATTTAGACATGGACCCGACGCGGGTTGATGTCAATGTGCATCCCACCAAAATTGAATTGCGGTTTCGAGATGGACGTGAGGTGCACCAAGCGGTTCGACGTGCGGTCGAAAGTGCGTTGGCTATTCCGCGTGCCAACTCGACCATGGTGCAAGACTCTTCTACCTCCAATGACACTGCAGCATCCGCATGGAAAGCGCCTACTTGGCAACAAGCACCCATGGCCTTGCAAGGTGAAAACGTACAAGACTTAGGTCAACTATGGCACAAGTCTGCGGTCTTCAATGAACCAACAGTTGATGGCATATATCAAAGCACCATCAACACTGGCACTAGTACAGAGATCTCCAATACTGCAGCACACCGAGACGCGTCCGAGTCATGGCCACTAGGTAAAGCGCTAGCCCAATTACAGGGGGTCTACATCTTGGCAGAAAACAAACAAGGTTTGGTCTTAGTAGATATGCACGCAGCGCACGAGCGCATTGTGTATGAGCAACTCAAATTACAAATAGATGCGCACCAACTCTCTAGCCAACCTTTGTTGATTCCTGCGACTTTTCCAGCGACAGAGCAAGAGATCGCGACGGCTCAGGCAAACGAGCAGGTCTTGATGGACTTGGGTATTGAGGTGTCGCTGCTCACTGCAAAGACTTTGGCCGTGCGCGCTGTCCCCACCACGCTGTCAAAAGGTGACCCAGTTGCGTTAGCACGCAGTGTTTTAGCAGAGCTACAACAACACGATGCCAGCACCGTGTTGCAACGGGCTCAAAACGAATTACTTGCCACTATGGCCTGCCATGGCGCAGTGCGCGCCAACCGCAAACTAACGGTGGAAGAAATGAATGCATTGCTGCGCCAAATGGAAATCACACCACGCTCTGACCAATGCAACCACGGACGCCCTACCTGGCGACAAATCTCCCTGCGCGAACTAGACGCTTTGTTTATGCGTGGCCGTTGAATGCAAGCTGCTATGTCTAGCCATTTGACGGTGGTGCTTTTGGCCTTGATGCTTGGGATTCAGCCTGTTACGTCAGACTTGTATTTACCGACACTTCCCATCCTCATGCAAGAGTTTGGTGCGTCGATGGCGCAAGTCCATATGACGCTCAGCGCTTTATTGTTGGCTTTTGGTATTTCGCAATTATTTTGGGGGCCCCTGTCAGATATGTGGGGACGTCGACCCGTATTGATGGTGGGCTTGGTGGCTTATGTCATCGCTGGAATTGGTTGTGTTGTTGCGCCGTCAATAGATGCACTTATTCTTTGGCGCACGCTACAAGGCGCTTCCATGGGGTCGGTGGTTGTGTGTGCCCGCGCGATAGTGCGGGACTTGTATACGCCAGACATCGGCGCACGCGTGATGTCCAAGGCATTGACGGGGCTTGGTGCGATTGCCTGCATGAGCGCACCTTTGGGTGCGTTTCTTACCCAAGCCTATAGCTGGCATGCGGC
>JBAXNJ010000075.1:0-7045 GCA_037133815.1 Betaproteobacteria bacterium | reverse complement strand
GTGTCTTGCTTGACAAGATTGGCACGCACACGCGACAAGTCGCCCTCAGGCAAGGTGTTTAAGCGCTGGTAGAGCAAATTCGCAATACAAAAGTTCAACACGGAGTCGCCTAAAAACTCGAGGCGCTCGTTGTGGTCAGAACTAAAACTGCGGTGCGTCAACGCCTGCTGCAACAAATCTGGGTTGTGAAACGTGATCTGCAAACGTTCTTGCAGTGTTTCGAGAATCGTGTGCGGCTTGGGCGTTGTTTTGGACATGGTGTGCGGGTTAATCAAAAGCGCCGATGCGCTTGAGATTCCCAAAATTCATCCATACAAAAAAGGCTTTACCCACAATATTTTTTTCTGGCACAAAGCCCCAGTAACGCGAATCGAGTGAGTTGTCGCGGTTGTCGCCCATCATGAAATAGTGACCCTCAGGAACCTTACAGGTCACGCCTTCGACGGTGTATCGGCAGTTGTCTTTGAACATGAACTCGTCAGCGCCAGGAACAAAAGCAGGACGGTCAGCGTCATTGAGCAAACGGTGCAGACGCACAGACGTCACACTGGCTTCTGGTTTGTCACCCAAAGGAATGCGCTCTTCAAATTGCTTGATATAACGCAGGCTATCTTCTTCAAAGAAATCGGGCAATGGCGTTTTGAGTGCGGGCTGTCCGTTGATGGTGAGTTGCTTATTTAAATAGGCAATCTCGTCACCTGGCAAACCAATCACGCGCTTGATGTAGTCCAAATTGGGCTTAGGGGGGTAGCGAAACACCATCACGTCGCCACGCTCGACTGGGTTGCCGTCTGTGATTTTGAGATTGATCACAGGCAGGCGCACGCCGTAGTGGAACTTATTCACCAAAATCAAGTCGCCGACCCACAAAGTGGGAATCATCGAGCCAGATGGAATTTTGAAGGGCTCAAATAAGAACGAGCGCAAAACGAACACAACAGCAATAACAGGGAACAACCCTGCCGTCCAATCCAACCACCAGGGTTGCATGATCAGGCGCTCTTTGGCTTGGGTAACGTCAACGTCATTTTTAGCAATGCCCAGTTTGTCGAGTTCAGCACGGCGGTTTGCCGCGTCTGACTCGAGTCGTTCAGCTGCCAGACGACGTTGTGGCAAGAAGTAAAACTGCTCTGCCAACCAATAAATGCCTGTGACGATGGTGGCCATCAACATCAGAAAAGCAAAACTGCCTTCCAACATGCCGAGATACCAAGTGGCGGCGTAGCCAACGAAGGCGGCCAATACAAATGCGGTGAGCGTAGGCATTAGTCTTCCACCTGCAAAATTGCCAAGAAGGCCTCTTGGGGCACCTCGACAGAGCCGATTTGTTTCATACGTTTTTTACCTGCTTTTTGTTTCTCTAAGAGCTTGCGCTTACGGGAGATATCACCACCGTAGCATTTTGCCAGCACGTTCTTACGCAAAGCCTTGATACTTTCGCGGGCGATGATGTTGGCGCCGATAGCCGCTTGAATCGCCACATCGAACATCTGACGGCTGATGATCTCGCGCATTTTGGCCACCACCGCGCGGCCGCGGTACTGCGATTGGGTGCGGTGGACGATGATCGACAAGGCGTCGACTTTTTCGCCATTCAACAAAATGTCGACCTTGACCACGTCGGACGCACGAAACTCTTTGAACTCATAGTCCATCGACGCATAGCCACGGCTGACCGACTTGAGCTTGTCAAAGAAGTCGAGCACGATCTCGCCTAAAGGCATGTCGTAAGTCAACATCACTTGACGGCCGTGGTAGGCCATATTGAGTTGCATGCCGCGCTTTTGGTTAGCAAGCGTCATGACTGCGCCTACATACTCTTGCGGCATATACAGATGCACGGTGACGATGGGTTCACGGATCTCTTGCATCTTGCCTTGGTCAGGCATCTTAGCGGGGTTCTCCACCAACACCACCTCGCCATCGGGCTTAACGACTTGGTAGACCACGCTCGGTGCAGTGGTGATCAAGTCTTGGTCAAACTCACGCTCCAAACGCTCTTGCACGATTTCCATATGCAACAGGCCGAGGAATCCACAGCGAAATCCAAAACCTAAGGCTTGCGAAACTTCAGGCTCGTAATGCAAAGAGGCGTCGTTGAGTTTGAGTTTTTCCAAGGCGTCGCGCAAGGAGTCGTATTGGTTGGCCTCGGTGGGATAGAGACCGGCAAACACTTGCGGCTGAATTTCTTTAAAACCTGGCAAGGCTTTTTCGGCGGGGCCGAGGTTGTTGGGGAGCTTTTTCTCCAAAGTGATGGTGTCACCCACCTTGGCAGCTTGCAGTTCTTTGATGCCGGCAGTGATGTAGCCGACTTGTCCTGCTTCTAGCGATTCGCGCGGTTGGTTAGCTGGGGTAAAAACGCCGAGGTTGTCTGCGTTGTAGACCGCGTGCGAAGCCATCATCTTGATACGCTCGCCTTTGCCCAAACGTCCATCAACAACACGCACCAACATGACTACGCCGACATAGGTATCAAACCAACTGTCAATGATCATGGCGCGCAAGGGCGCTTGCGGGTCGCCTTGGGGTGGCGGAATTTTGGCAACTACGGCTTCAAGAATTTCTTCGATACCCATGCCTGTTTTGGCGGAACATGGAATCGCATCGGTGGCATCGATACCGATGACATCTTCAATTTCGGCCTTGGCGTTATCTGGATCGGCTTGTGGCAAATCCATTTTGTTGAGCACTGGCAGAACTTCAACGCCCAAGTCGAGGGCGGTGTAGCAATTGGCAACGGTTTGAGCCTCGACACCTTGGCTAGCATCCACCACGAGCAATGCACCTTCGCATGCAGACAAAGAACGCGAGACTTCGTAAGAAAAGTCGACGTGACCTGGTGTGTCGATCAAATTGAGGTTGTAAACCTGCCCGTCTTTCGCTTTGTATTGCAGCGCAGCCGTCTGCGCTTTGATGGTTATCCCACGCTCTTTTTCGATGTCCATCGAGTCAAGCACTTGCGCTTGCATCTCGCGGTCTTCGAGTCCACCGCAACGCTGAATAATGCGGTCAGCGAGCGTCGATTTGCCATGGTCGATGTGCGCAATGATGGAGAAATTTCTTATGTGATTCATCAACGGGAGCACTTAAGTGATTGAATTCAAAGGGATGAAGACATGAAAAAAGGGCGCGTCAGATGCTGACGCGCCCAGAACCAACAAGCAATGGCAACTGCGATAGTTGGGAGTTCATTGTAGGCAAAAAAGCCAAAACACCAACCGACCATTGGCTTAAAAGGGACACGTTGCGGAACCGCCACAGCATCTTATTCACAGCTTATCAACATTTCTGTCGCGGGTTTTATGGGAAAGCTATGGTTGAACTGTGGAGCACCTGTGGAGCAAATTAAGCAATTCCACATGATGGATTTTAAATGGTTTGATATATGCAAAATAAGCAATAGATGACTTTTTATATATTAAAAATGCTAATAACGGTATTTTGTGAATGCTTACCAACTATGAAGGCTGTGGACAGAAAACCAGAAATAATTTTCTGCATGGCCTGATTTTTTAGCAACAACCTCACATCCGAGTGTGGTTTAAGGCTTTTGCGAGGAAGGTCGGATCACGATGTATTGCGCCCATTCACCGCGTCGGATGAGCAGACTTACTGGCTTGGCGCGATCCACCTTGGCTACCAAAGCCTCTAGAACTTGAACCGAAGGGGTTTCGGTATTGGCTAAGGCCAAAATTACGTCACCTTCTTGAATGCCAGCGCGCGCTGCGGCTTCTATGGCGGCGTCTACACGCACACCACCTCGGACTTTGAGTTCTTTCTTTTGGGCGTCCGTCAGGTCACTGACTGTGAGGCCTAAAAACTTAGCGGCGCTCGATGTCACGGGTTTTTCAGCGGGTGCGGCGGCTTTTTTGGCAGGTGCCTCTGGCTCAAACTCGCCTACAGTGATTTGCTTATCGACCAAGCTGCCACGACGCCAAACTTGTATCGTGCTCTTAGTCCCTGGCTTGGTATTGCCGACCATGCGCGGCAAGTCAGACGATTTTTCGATCGGCTTTCCGTCAAACTTCAAGATGATGTCGCCCGGTTCGAGTCCGGCTTTTTCAGCAGGAGAACCTTGCTCGACGCCGCGCACCAACGCGCCTTCTGTTTTGGTGAGCCCTAAAGATTCAGCAACTTCTTTGCTGACTTGGTCGATCTGCACACCAAGGCGACCACGTTGTACGCGTCCTGTGGTGCGCAATTGCTCGCTCACACGAATGGCTTCATCAATCGGAATGGCAAATGAGATGCCCATGAATCCACCAGAGCGCGAATAGATTTGGCTGTTGATGCCGATCACTTCACCGCGCATATTGATGAGCGGGCCGCCCGAGTTACCAGGATTGATCGCCACATCGGTTTGGATGAATGGCAAATAGTCGCCCGTGTCGCGCTGCTTCGCACTCACTATGCCAGCGGTCACTGAGTTGTCAAGTCCAAAAGGCGAGCCAATCGCCATGACCCATTCGCCGACTTTGAGGCGCGAAACATCGCCAATGCGCACCGCAGGTAATCCAGTGGTTTCAATCTTCAACACAGCCACATCGCTGCGTTTGTCGGTACCAACAATTCGGGCCTTGAACTCGCGCTTATCAGGTAGCGTCACCAAAACTTGATCCGCGCCCTCCACCACATGGGCATTGGTCATTACAAAACCGTCGGCTGACAAGATAAAACCAGAACCGACGCCTCTGGGTTGTTCTTGTTCAGGTTGCGGACGGTTGGGTCGTTGCTGACGCGGTCCATTGGGTGCTGGCATCGGCACGCCAAAAAAACGGCGAAACAGCTCTTGCATTTCTTCATCGGGCGAGCCCGCTTGTGCGTCGCGCGCAGATACTTTTTCTAATGTCCGGATATTGACCACCGATGGGCCAACTTGCTCGACCAGATCGGTGAAGTCAGGCAAAACGCGACTGGCTTGCGCCGAGGCTTGTGCCTGCGCAAAGGAGGGGGTGACACCCAACCCCATAGCGATCGCGAGACAACTTACAAGAAACACGCGAGAGAAAGATCTATTCATAGTCATCTTCAGCATCCAAAATTTGTCAATAAAAACTACAACGCCCCACAGACAAATGAGTCCGACGGGGCGCTTTACAAGACGGGAAATTAAACGCGTTTGAAAAGCAATGCGCCGTTAGTACCACCAAACCCAAAGTTGTTTTTCAAGGCAACGTCAATTTTCATATCACGGGCCGTGTTAGCGCAAAAATCCAAATCGCACTCAGGGTCTTGATTGTGCAGATTAATAGTGGGAGGGACTTTTTGTTGATGCAAAGCCATTACGGTGAACACGCTTTCTATGCCGCCCGCGCCACCCAACAAATGGCCCGTCATGGACTTGGTGGAACTGACGGTTAATTTTTTGGCGTGGTCGCCTAAAGCGGCTTTAATCGCGTTGGTCTCGTTGATGTCGCCCAAAGGCGTTGATGTGCCATGGGCATTGAGATAGTCCACCTGGTCTGCGTTGACGTTGGCATTGCGCAAGGCGTTGACCATCGCACGACGCGGGCCGTCCATATTAGGTGCCGTCATGTGCCCCGCGTCGCCGCTCATTCCGTATCCGGCGAGTTCAGCGTAGATTTTGGCACCCCGCTTTTTAGCGTATTCGTATTCTTCCAAGACCACAACGCCAGCACCCTCACCCAAAACAAAACCATCACGGTCTTTGTCCCAAGGGCGTGAAGCGGTAGTAGGGTCGTCATTACGGGTAGACAAGGCGCGCATCGAGGCAAAGCCGCCAACGCCCAAAGGCGAAATACAACCTTCGGAACCACCAGCGATCATGACATCAGCATCGCCATATTCAATGTGCCGTCCTGCTTCCCCAATCGCATGCAAGCCCGTGGTGCAAGCTGTGACAACTGCTAGATTGGGACCTTTGAAGCCAAAGCGCATCGACACATGGCCAGAGATCATGTTGATGATGGAGGCAGGCACGAAAAAAGGAGAAATGCGTCGCGGGCCTTTGGCCAGCATTTCGTTGTGCATGTTTTCAATGAGTGGCAAACCGCCAATACCCGAGCCGATCAGCACGCCAACGCGGGCGGCCGTTTCATCGTCTTGGGCATCGTTAGTGGGTAAGCCCGCATCTTGAACCGCTTGCACGGCCGCAGCGATTCCGTAATGAATGAAACTGTCCATGGCCCTAGCTTCTTTGGGCGAGATGTAGGAATCAATATCGAAATTTTTGACTTCGCCAGCGAAGTGACAGTTCAAGCCAGAGGCGTCGAACCGGGTGATCGCCGCAATGCCGGACTTTCCTGCTAACAGATTGGCCCAAGCCTCAGCCACCGTGTTGCCCACGGGGCTGATACAACCCAGACCGGTCACGACGACGCGACGACGGCTCATGCAAAGTTTCCTGTGATTTAGGCTTTTTTGTGTGTCAACGCGTAATCAATCGCGTTTTGCACAGTGGTGATTTTTTCGGCGTCTTCGTCCGGAATTTCGATTCCGAATTCGTCTTCTAAGGCCATCACCAATTCAACCGTGTCCAAGGAGTCGGCACCCAAATCGGCCACGAAGGCTTTTTCACTGGTGACTTGTGACTCTTCCACGCCGAGTTGTTCGGCAATGATTTTTTTGACACGTGATTCGATATCGCTCATGAGTTCCCTCAAAGGGTTGTGAATAAGTCTGCTATTTTAACTGCGCGGACACCCAGTTCATTAATACTTTTTTCTAGTACTTTTTAAGCCATAAACATGCCGCCGTTGACATGCAATTCCTGCCCCGTCACATAACCGGCTTTGTCGCTCGCCAAAAACGCGACCGCATGGGCCACATCGGCAGGCTTTCCAAGATGGCCCAAGGGAATTTGCCCCAAAAGGGCTTTTTGTTGCTCTTCGGCCAAGGCGGCGGTCATATCGGTTTCGATAAATCCAGGCGCCACACAGTTGACCGTGATGTTTCGGCTACCCAACTCGCGCGCCAGGGCACGGGTCATGCCGGCCACGCCCGCTTTGGCGGCGGCATAGTTAGCTTGGCCTGCGTTGCCAGAAGCCCCGACCACGCTGGTAATACTGATGATGCGGCCATAGCG
>JBAXNJ010000074.1:0-7047 GCA_037133815.1 Betaproteobacteria bacterium | reverse complement strand
AATTTTGCGGGTGAAAGTTTTCTCGGAAGACAAATACACATTGCGCGCGACTTGCATGGTGATGGTCGATGCGCCTTGGCTTTTGGCGCGTCCAAGGTTGGCCAAACTGGCCCGCAACAAGCCAATGTAATCAACACCGCCATGTTGGTAGAAACGTGCATCTTCAATGGACAACACCGCGTCTTTCATCACTTTGGGAATGTCTTTGAAAGGCATGAGGTTGCGGCGTTCTTCACCAAATTCACCGATTTGCGTACCTTCTATCGAATACACGCGCATCGACAACTTAGGGCGGTAGTCAGACAGTTCGCTCACATCGGGCAGTTGCGGATAGGCCATGGCTAATGCCACGCCAACCAGTAAAGCGACGATCACGCCGCACGCGGCCAAAAATCCAAAGGCCCATACAAGCAAGGTCCCGGCCATAGAGCGGGGCTCTGAATGCGCGTCGCTTCGGTTCTCGGAAGGAGGAGGTGTTTTGGAATTTGCCATAGGCCATTATAAAAACTGCGTAGAAGTCGCAAACTCTGCTAGTAGAGCATGCCCATATGACACGGTAACTCTTTAAAAATTCGACCTTACGCATATGCAATAAGGCAAGAAATGGTTGAAGAAATAAAGATGCAAATAGACCGCTTTGAAGAACTGGGGCTAACGGTATGGGTGGACACAAACGGCCAATCGGTGTCTATTGGCTTGGAAGAATCTTGGTACGTTCGCAGTGTCGTGTCATTACCCGTTGAATTGTCGGAGCGTGAGATTAAGTCGCAGGTATACGAGGAATTACAAATACAGTTTCCGTCAGAAAACAGTGATTGGCTGTTTGACTTTGCCCCTTTGAATGAAGCGCCTTCTGTCGATGGCTTACGAACCTGGGAAGTGTTTGCTTTGGCAAGTAAGCGCATGGCGTCACTCCACAATATGTGCCATGAAAAGCAATGGCGCTTGGCATGTGTGGCGCCTCTTGTAACGCTTGCGCAGGCACAACTGGGAACGGGGGTGTGCTTTTACCCAACTCGCCTTCAGCGCGTGCGTCAGTTATGGCGCAAGCGTTGTATCAAAGGTGGGGTAGGCGTGTGCGTGGCGCTTGTCATGTCTTTGGGGTTGGGCTCAGGGTATTCATTGGCAAGTGCGTATTGGAGCGACAACGCGCTTGTGCCACAAGAGATAGCGCAATTAGAAGTACCGGTTGAAAACACGCCTAAGCATGAAGCTTGGATGTTGAAAGAGTTTGAAAGAGCCAAAGAGCCGTTGGAGTTCTATGGCTTAGAGGAATTACGGTTAGTTGGATTTATCCAGCAAGGAAGAAATACCAACGCCTTGATTCTCGTGAAAGGCCAGCAAAAGCTAGGTATTTATAACGTGCGCGAGGGCGAGCACCTAGGCAAAAACTTTGGACGTGTCTTGCAAATTACGCATAGCGCAGTGGTACTCAATGAACTGCACCAAGATAATGATGGTGTTTGGACAGAGCGAAAAACCAGTTTGCAACTGGTAACCGACGCTACATAAAAACATGCTGGGCATTGCAATAGCGAATCGTAAAAGCGGCCAGTCCGTATGAAACCATACCGGAGGTATTGGGCTTGCCACGCCATAAGCGCATGCCTGGCGTTTTTGAGCTACGAAGGTACGGCGCAAGAAGCAACGCCTAAATACACAGGTAAGCCACTTACCCTGAACTTTCAAACTATTGAGGTGCGAACAGCTTTACAAATCATTGCTGATTTCACAGGTTTGAATGTAGTGGCTTCAGACAGCGTGACGGGTAGTTTGTCTTTGCGACTGCACCAAGTGCCGTGGGACCAGGTGCTTGACATCATTGTCCAAAGCAAAGGGTTGAACCAAAGACGGCAGGGCAATGTGATTTGGATTGCACCGCGCGCTGAGATTGCGGCGCGTGACAAGCAAGAGTTTGAGATGCGACAGACTTTGCAAAATCTAGAGCCGCTGATCACCCACAACTTTGTACTGAATTACGCCAAGGCAGCAGATGTGGCCCAGCACATACAGGGCTTAGGGGTTTCGGCCAGAACTTCACAAGCACCGCATGCGATGGCTGGCATGCAAGACATGGATAACAATGCCATCCTCTATCTCTCCAATAAACATCCGTTTGGGCAATACCGATCGTCATCTCGTCCAAATGACTCGCAATCTTCAGGAACTGCCCATTCCAACGCAACACAACTAACGCATGGCCTAGGCATGGGGAACGCCAGCGTGCGTGGCGTCCAAGAGCGATTGCTCAGTGCGCGCGGCAGTGTGATGGCAGAGCCCCGCACCAACCAGTTGTTTGTGACGGATATAGCGTCACGCGTTGATGAAATTAAAAATATCATCGACAAGATCGACATTCCTTTGCGGCAGGTAATGATTGAGGCGCGCATTGTGCAAGCCAGCGATACATTTGGCCAAACTTTGGGTGTGCGCTTAGGCGGTGTGAGTGATGGTGCGCAAAGCAAACTCACCAACAAAATTCTCAACCCGACAGGGCAGTTTGTGAATTTGCCAGCAGGAAATATCAACGGATTTGAGCCTGCAAGTTTTGCTGTGTCTTTGTTCAACGCTGAGAAAAACAAAATATTGAACTTAGAGTTGTCTGCGTTGGAGGCAGATGGCAAGGGCAAAGTCGTCTCGAGCCCGCGTGTGGTGACGGCCGATCAAGCCAAAGCCATCATCGAACAAGGCACTGAGTTGCCCTACCAAATGGCCGCTGCCAGTGGCGCTACTGCCATCGCATTTCGCAAAGCCAATTTAAAACTTGAAGTCACGCCGCAAATCACACCTGAGGGCAATATCGTGCTCGAGTTGGATATCCACAAAGACAGTGTGGGGCAAAACACTGCGGCAGGTTTTGCGATCGACACCAAACATGTCAATACGCAAGTGTTGGTAGATAACGGTGGCACGGTGATGATCGGTGGTATCTATGAATCCATCGCGCTAGATGAGCATCAAAAAGTTCCTGTGCTGGCAGATATTCCATTGCTGGGCTACTTATTTAAGAGCCGACGTAGCAACCAATCTAAGCAAGAGCTCTTGATCTTCATAACGCCTAAAATGGTCACTCAAAGTGCCTCAGCACAGTAAGAAAGCTCCAGTTGTTAGTTTTGGTTGGTCTGCCAGGCTCTGGCAAAACTACCGTTGGTCGCCAATTGGCCAGACGGCTCGCCATCCCCTTTGTTGATTCGGATCACGCCATCGAAAGCCGTTTAGGTTGCTCGGTGCGCGAATATTTCGAGCGCGAAGGGGAGGCCCGTTTTCGCGATATTGAATCTGAAGTGTTGAATGATTTAAGCCGAAACCACTCGGGTGTTCTCTCTTCGGGCGGCGGATCTGTCTTGCGAGCAGAGAATCGCCAACTTTTGCGCGAGCGTGGCCATGTCTTTTATTTGCGCTCAACGCCTGAAGAAGTGTTTCGTCGTTTGCGCTATGACCAAAACCGTCCCTTGCTACAAGTCTCAGACCCGATGGCGAGACTGCGCGACTTGTTTGATGCGCGCGATCCAATCTACAAAGAAACGGCGCATTATGTGATTGAAACCAATCGCCCATCTGTAGCTACCTTGGTCAATATGATCATTCGCCAGTTGGAGCAAATCGGTGAACTACCTGCCACCCCTAATACTGGAGTCAGTTCGCAGTCTATGAACGTACGTCCATAAGCTGGTATCTCTCAAAGAAAGATTTTTTCGTGAGCACATCTCTTGTACCTAATCAGATCCAAATCGATCTCGGCGAGCGCAGCTATCCAATTTGGATTGGTACGCAACTGATAGATAAACCAAACACTTGGGCGAACTTGCCCAAAGCAGCGATGGCGTTGGTGGTGACCAATGAGACGGTGGGCCCCCTTTATGCAAAACGCCTCTGCGCTGCATTGCAATCCCAATATGGGCAAGTCATGACCCTAGTATTGCCTGATGGGGAAAGCCATAAAAATTGGCAAACCTTGAATTTGATTTTTGACCAACTGCTAGAAAAAGGTGCTGACAGGCAAACTGTGTTGTTTGCATTGGGCGGTGGTGTGGTGGGCGACATGACGGGATTTGCAGCTGCTTGCTATATGCGTGGTGTGCCTTTTGTTCAAGTGCCAACAACACTTTTGTCGCAAGTAGATTCTTCTGTCGGTGGAAAAACCGCCATCAACCATCCGTTGGGCAAAAACATGATTGGCGCGTTTTACCAACCGCAACGCGTGGTCTGCGACTTAGATACTTTGCAAACACTCCCACCGCGTGAGTTGAGTGCGGGATTGGCTGAGGTCATCAAATATGGGCCTATTGCTGACATGCAATTTTTAGATTGGCTAGAAAAAAACTTAGATGCTTTGATGGCGCGCGACCCCAAAGCCTTGGGCTATGCCGTGCAACGCAGTTGTGAGATCAAAGCGTATGTGGTGTCGCAGGACGAACGCGATGTGGGCATGCGTGCCGCTTTGAATTTTGGCCACACATTTGGACATGCGATTGAGGCAGGCTTAGGTTTTGGTGAATGGCTGCACGGTGAAGCCGTTGGATGCGGCATGGTGATGGCTGCGCACTTGTCGCAGCGTTTGGGTTTGGTGGATATGGATTTTGTAAAGCGACTCACCCATTTATTGGACCGCGCAGGATTGCCCGTCGTGGGCCCGCAACTAGGCGCCGACAATTATTTGCACCACATGCGAGTCGACAAAAAAGCCCAAGCCGGTGAAATCCGCTTCGTCTTGATTGACCCGCCAGGTCGGGCTGTGGTGCGTGGTGCGCCAGATACTTTGGTGGCAGATGTCATCACCCATTGTTGTGCTGGCTAATTACGCCTGCCATCCTGAGTCCACGCGTGGCAGACGCCATGCGGAGTCAGACGCCAATCCGCTGTCGCACGGATTACGCAACCCTCACCAACGCGACCGTGACCGCATCGTGCATTCCACTGCGTTTCGTCGCTTGGTCTACAAGACGCAGGTTTTCCTGAACCATGAAGGCGATTTGTTTCGCACGCGCATGACGCATTCCTTAGAAGTAGCGCAACTAGGGCGATCGATTGCGCGGGCTTTGTGTTTGAACGAAGACTTGGTGGAAGCCATCGCGCTTGCCCACGATGTGGGGCATACGCCTTTTGGCCATGCAGGGCAAGACGCGCTCAATGCTTGCATGGCTGACTTCGGTGGCTTTGAGCACAACCTGCAAAGCTTGCGGGTGGTCGATGAGTTGGAAGAGCGCTATCCCGCTTTCAATGGATTGAATTTGAGTTTCGAGACGCGTGAAGGTATTTTGAAACACTGTGCGCGTCGAAATGCTGAGTTGATTGAAGTCTCTGAACCCAATGGCGTAGCCAGTAGGTTTTTGCAAGGAACACAACCAAGCTTGGAAGCGCAGTTGTGTAATTTAGCGGACTCGATCGCCTACAACGCACACGATATCGATGATGGTGTGCGCTCTGGCTTGTTAAGTTTGGAGCAATTACAAGACGTGCCTTTGTTTGCAAGGCATCAGCAGCAAACCTTGGCGGCATTTCCGCATTTGGCTTCTGCTGATGAGGTTATGCATGGCCGAAGGTTGTTGTATGAAACCATTCGCCGCATGTTGAGCGAGCAAGTGTTCGATGTCATCAGTGCGACCCAAGTGGCATTGAAACAGCATGCGCCAAAGAGTTCAGACGAAGCCCGTCTGTGTCCGCCAATGTTGCAATTCAGTCAAGAGATGGAAGCCGCATCGCAAACGCTTAAAACCTTTTTGCTGAGAAACCTTTATCGCCATCCTCAAGTGATGCAAACCACAGACTGGGCGCGACAGGTGGTGAATGAATTATTTGAAGCCTATCTGACACGCCCACAAGAAATGCCGCTTGCGTTTTCGCAACGCCATAACTTGCCGCGGGCTGTGGCGGATTACGTGTCGGGCATGACAGACAGATTTGCCACGCGTGAACATGCACGTTTGGTGGTCGGGTGATGGGCACTTGTTCGCTCGTGTCAGACGCAGAGCGTATTGCGATTGAAGATACGCAAAAGTGGTTGATGGAGGCAGTCATTGGCTTGAACCTGTGTCCATTTGCCAAAGCAGTAGTGGTGAAAGACAGGGTACGTTATCGCGTGTGTTTGTCGTCTGCGCCGCAAGATGTATTACAGATGTTGGCGGATGAGTTGCAATTTTTGGCATCTGTAGATGCTTCTATGGTTGACACCACTTTACTTATTGCGCCCTATGCGTTGCCAGTCTTTTTAGACTTCAATGAATTTTTGGGCGAGTGCGCTGCGCTACTTGAATCACAAGGTTTGGAGGGCGAGTTGCAAGTGGCAGACTTTCATCCTAATTACCAATTCGCGGGTGAAGCACCCGATGCGATGGGGCATTTCACGAACCGTGCGCCATACCCAACTTTGCACTTATTGCGCGA
Organism: Betaproteobacteria bacterium; assembly: GCA_037133815.1. GTDB lineage: Bacteria > Pseudomonadota > Gammaproteobacteria > Burkholderiales > Burkholderiaceae_C > Limnohabitans. Next base: position 663 of record JBAXNJ010000074.1, on the reverse strand, counting down.
ATCCAGTGTGGATGAGGCGGTTGCGGTGTATCCCGATGCGGCTTTGATTTTTGAGCGCAATATTGCTTCGCTTGAATCACTAGGTGTCCAAGGCTGGGCTGATCTGGGCGTCATTGCGCGTTTGAAGGGCAGTGCTTAATTGCACAATTTGTTTATGGCTAATAAAAAATCTAATGGATTTTCTCAAGTGACAGTTGCTGCGCTTAAAAAGCACGCTAGTAAAGCTAGCACTAAAACTAAATCTGGAAATAGGGTTGCAACTACCAATCCCACCTCGCTTAAAACACTCGATTTAGATTTGCGTCCAGGCCAATCGATTGAGTTGCTCAAAGAGTTGCATATCCTCACGCGAGACGGAAAGATCAACCAAGACTCGCGCCGCAAGTTAAAGCAGGTCTATCACCTCTACCAATTCATTGAAAAGTTGCTGCAAGAGTTACCAATCTCTGACTCGGGCCCCGCTTTGGCAGACCACGGCGCGGGCAAGTCTTATCTCGGATTTATTTTGTACGACTTGTTTTTCAAATCGTTGGGAAAAGGTGAAATTTACGGAATTGAGACACGCGGTGATCTGGTGGTGGCATCGCAAGCATTGGCGCAACGATTGGGCCCAATCGTTGCGCCAATGCTTGCGATGCCACCACCAGATCACCGCGTGTCTCA
>JBAXNJ010000073.1:0-7159 GCA_037133815.1 Betaproteobacteria bacterium | reverse complement strand
ACTCCGACTGGATTGCAGAGCAAGCTTTAGATGCCCGCCCTTTTGCATCACCTGCGGCTCTCAAATATGCGATGGTGCAAGTGTTGCAACGCGCTGGCCGTGACGCCCAAATTGCATTGGTTCGCGCCCATCCCGAATTAGCCGGCAAGGCCATGGTCAGCAAAAGCCTCACAGCGGAATCCACCAACGAACAAAGCAAAGCTGGCTTGACGGATTGCACACCAGAAGAGTTCGCGCATATCCAACAACTCAACGCTAACTACAACGCCAAGTTCGGTTTCCCATTTATCTTGGCTGTGCGGGGTCCACGCGGCACAGGGTTGACGCGCCAGCAAATCATTCGTACTTTTGAGCGGCGTTTGCATCACCATCCTGACTATGAGTTGGCGGAGTGCTTGCGCAATATTCACCGCATTGTTGAAATTCGCCTCAACGACAAATTGGGTTATCAACCAACACTCGGAAACGAAGTTTGGGATTGGCACGAGTGGTTGGCGCAATTTAGCGACGTAGGCTCTGTTAATAAAAATGCCCCTCACGCCGCGCGCGAAGAACTGACCGTCACCTACCTTACAGACGCGCATCGTAAATGTGCGCGCACGATTGAGCTTGGCATGCGAGCTTGTGGATTTGACGAAGTCAAAATCGACGCTGTTGGCAATGTCGTCGGCATTTACAAATCAAACAAGCCAGACGCCAAAACTTTGATGACTGGATCACACTACGACTCTGTGCGTAATGGCGGCAAGTACGACGGGCGCTTAGGCATCTTTGTTCCTATGGCTTGTGTGCGTGAACTAGCGCGTGATGGAAAGCGTCTGCCCTTCCATTTAGAAGTTGTCGCTTTTGCAGAAGAAGAAGGGCAACGTTACAAAGCCACATTTTTAGGATCTGGCGCATTGGTCGGCGACTTCAAATCTGAATGGCTGGATCAAAAAGATGCGAACGACATCAGCATGCGCCAAGCCATGCAACAAGCAGGCTTGAAGATTGCAGATATTCCTCAACTCAAACGCCGTGCTTCGGATTACTTAGGTTTTATTGAAATGCACATCGAGCAAGGGCCTGTTCTTAACGAACTCGATATTCCACTGGGTGTGGTCACTTCGATCAACGGTAGCGTGCGTTTTGTAGGAGAAATTTCGGGTATGGCAAGCCATGCAGGTACCACACCCATGGACCGCCGGCGTGATGCTGCGACAGCAGTGGCAGAGTTGGCTTTGTATGTAGAAAAACGTGCGCTCCGAGTTGCTGAGACTTGCGTTGGAACTGTTGGGCAGTTGCACGTGCCCAATGGATCTGTCAATGTTGTTCCGGGTCGTTGCCAGTTCAGTCTGGATTTACGCGCAACGACCAACACAGCGCGCGACGCACTCATGCAAGATGTTCTCGCAGAACTCCGAGCTATTTGCGAACGCCGCGGCCTTCACTACACGCTAGAAGAAACCATGCGTGCAAGTGCAGCACCTAGTCATCCTGATTGGCAGACTCGATGGGAAAACGCTGTGAAAGCTTTAGGCGTGCCTTTATTTCAACTACCAAGTGGCGCTGGCCATGATGCAATGAAACTACATGAAATCATGCCCCAAGCCATGCTATTTGTTCGCGGACAAAACGCCGGCATTAGCCACAACCCGCTCGAGAGTACTACCAGCGATGACATGCAATTGGCGATTGATGCATTCATGCATTTGTTGCATGACGTTGCCGCTGATTGCTGATTGCGCAACACCATTGCTTTACTGAAATTCAACCACTCATCCATTCTGCGCATTTACATTCCAATCGTATTTTTCTATGACCAACAACACTATTTACACCCAACTAGACGCGTGGATTGACGCGCACTTTGACGAACAAGTCAAATTTCTGCAAGCACTGATTCGCGTACCCACCGATACGCCACCCGGAAACAACGCGCCACATGCCGAACGCGCAGCCGAGCTACTCAAAGAGTTTGGTTTTGAAGCAGAGAAATACCCCATACCTCCAAATGAAGTCCATGACAACGGCCTAGAAAGCATTACCAACCTGATCGTGCGCCGCAAATATGGTCAGGGGAAAACAATCGCTTTGAACGCCCATGGCGATGTAGTGCCTCCTGGGGAAGGATGGGCCAAAGACCCTTACGGCGGAGAGATTGAAAACGGCAAAATATTTGGCCGCGCTAGCGCGGTTAGCAAGTGTGACTTCTCTACCTTTACCTTTGCAGCGCGTGCGCTAGAAGCCGTGAACGCCGCGTCACAACACCAACTCCACGGCACATTGGAATTGCATTTCACCTATGACGAAGAGTTTGGTGGATTACTCGGTCCAGGCTGGTTACTAGAACATGGACACACCAAACCCGATTTGATGATTGCTGCGGGTTTTAGTTACCAAGTGGTCACAGCACACAACGGTTGCTTGCAAATGGAAGTCACGGTGCATGGCGAAATGGCACATGCTGCAATTCCAGACAGTGGCACCGATGCATTACAAGGCGCAGTGCATATATTGCAAGCATTGCACGCACTCAATACCCAATACCTGCAAATTACTTCTGATGTAGAAGGTATCAGTCACCCCTATTTGAATGTTGGCCAGATCCATGGCGGCACCAACACCAATGTCGTGCCTGGCAAAGTGGTTTTCAAACTAGACCGCCGAATGATTCCAGAAGAAAACCCCATCGAAGTGGAAGCCAGCATCCGTCAGACGATTGAAAAAGCAGCGCAATCCTTCAAGCCTCCTCGAGGTGGTAGCCAACTCAAAGTTGACATCAAGCGCATCTTGTTGGCAAACGCTATGAAACCTTTAGCGGGCAACCAACCTTTGGTCGATGCCATTCAAAAGCACGGTGAAGTTTTATTTGGCGAACCCATCCCAGCGATTGGTACACCCTTGTACACCGATGTTCGCCTGTATGTAGAACGCGGCATTCCTGGTGTGATTTATGGCGCAGGCCCGCGCACAGTTCTGGAGTCGCACGCTAAACGCGCAGATGAGCGACTCGAACTTGAAGATTTGCGACGCGCTACTAAAGTGATTGCGAGAACGCTACAAGACTTGCTGGCTTAAAAGAAAAAAGCCTCGATTTCTCAAAGCTTTATCTTAAATTGGTGCGGCTGGCAGGAATTGAACCCACGACCCCTTGGTTCGTAGCCAAGTACTCTATCCAACTGAGCTACAGCCGCTTTCTAAAGATCGAAATTCTAGCATAGACGATTCATGTGTATTGCGCTTCACTCTGCCAATACGCCAATCTCTTTGGTCACTTCACTCCAGCGCGAGAGTTCGGTCGCTAAAAACTTTCTGACGTCATCTACAGTCATACTCGCATCTGCAATTGGACCTATGTTAGCAATACGGGTTGCCAATTCTTTGTCGTTCAGCGATGCATTGACTTCTTGGTTTAACTTTGCAATCACGCTGGCAGGTGTACCTACAGGCGCGACGATGGCAAACCATCCCACCATGTCAAAACTGCCTAATTTTTCAGACAGCGCGGGAACACTCTCCCATCCAGGCACGCGCTTGGCTGCCGTCGTAGCAATGACACGCAACTTACCTTGTCTGGCCAATTGCGCTGTTGATGCCAAATCAGCCACCATCGCGTCCACGTGGCCACCCATTAAGTTTTGCGAACCAACGCCAATGTTGGCATAAGGCACCAAGTTGGCTGCTGTTTTTGCACGGGCATTAAATAGTCGCGCAATCATTCCACTAAACGTGCGTGGACCTTCGTTACCAATTGAAAACTGACCGCCAGAACCTTTTGACTTTGCAATCAAGTCATCCAGTGTTTGAATCGGCGAGTTTGCATCCACCAAAATAGCAAAAGGACTTCGCGCTATAAATGCGACTGGCACAAAATCTTTTGGGGGGTCATAGGGCAACTGCTTAAATAACAAAGCATTGGTTATCAACGCAGCAGTGGTTGCAAAGTAAAACGTGTAGCCGTCTGGCGTAGATCTAGCTGCAGCTTGAGCGCCGATCACGTTTTGGCCACCCGGCTTGTTATCAATCACTATCGCTTGCCCCAGAGACTTGGTGAGGCGCTCACCCAACAATCGGGCGACATTGTCAGGGCCAGAGCCAGGAGGCTGCGACAACACAAATTTAATCGGCTTGTCTGGCCAAGCAGTACTTTGCGCCCAAACACCTGTCGTGGTTGTGAAGGCTGCTACAGCAGAAGTTTGAATAAATTGTCTACGTTGCATGTCGTCTCCTTTGTTATTCGAATCAACTGGATTTTTAAGCCAACGTCAAATTTTCTAATTGCTGCGCAATGTCTTGCGCGTTGGTACACACACCATAAATGTAATGGTCTGGTCGAACGATAGCTGCCACAACGGCATACTTAGAAAACCAGCTCTCTAGAACACCTTCCAACTCAAGCAATTGACCAACACCTAGCTGAGCCAATTGCAATGCAGGTAAATAGTGCTTTGAGGCGGTTTGCACACAGTCAGCAGTGACTTCTTTAGAAAAAATAATTTTCCATCCTGCTGGAAAAATCTCATCCATACGCACTTGCTGACCATCTTTATTCAGTAAAAGCGGTTGAGGAAATATGGTTCCTTTGGCAGGGTGATGATTGGGGGATAGAAATCCAACCGTCAATGCAGGCTGAACATCTTGTCGAGGCATAGGCTTTACTTCGCCGTCACACTCGGCTAATAATTTGGTATCTCGCGCACGGGCTTTTTCAACATCACGTTCGGTAATCAGTTTCCCAATTCCCTTGATCCGTGATGTGAGTTCAGTCACATGGGCTTTTCTTTCAACACCATATGAATCTAACAATACCTGTGAAGCCCCATCTTTTAGAGTAGCCTCCAAGCGCCAGCACAAATTGACTGCATCACGCACCCCTTGGCACATACCCTGCCCTAAAAAAGGTGGTTGCTGGTGTGCAGCATCTCCTGCTATAAAAAATCTCTTATTTCGCCATGTCTTGGCCACCAATGCGTGGAAGCGGTAACTGGCTTGTCGCCAAAGTTCTCCATCTTGCGGTGTAATCCATGGCGCCAATAGCCTCCATGTCCCTTCTGGAGTAGCCACTTCCTGAGGATCTTCACCCGCGTTAATAGAAATTTCCCAACGGCGGTGGTTACCAGGACAAATCAAGTAAGTGCAAGGTCTTTGCGGGTTGCAATACTGCACACTGGTTGTAGGTAACTTGCGAAGGCCTTCTTCATTCACTAGAACATCAACCACCAACCAAGGTTCATCGAAATCTAAATCTTCCAACCCGATTCCAGCAAAACCACGCACTGCGCTACTGGCTCCATCGCAGCCGATCACATATTGCGCTTTTATAGTTGAGACACTTCCATCTTCAGCCTGCAAGATCAAAATTGATACATCGTCGTCTTGTTCTAAATTAACAAGCGTTTGTCCAAGTTGAATGTCTATGCAGTCGTATGACGCAGCATGTTCACGCAAAACTTTTTCTACAGGCGGTTGCGTAAACACCATAGAAGGTAAATGCGCAAGTGGGTAAGGCGCACTGACAGTCGACATACGCTTGATCATTTGTCCGTCCACTCCGTAGAAAACGGAGTCCGTGAACGGTTCTAGAAATGGTTTTATTTTGTCAGTCAGACCCAAATGTTGAAAGACTCTTGCAATCTCATGGTCTAGCGCAATTGCGCGCGGCTTGTCGTATACATCATGCAATTTGTCGCACACAAAAGTACGAATACCTTTTTTACCCAATAACCCAGCTGCTACAGCGCCAGTGGGACCAAAGCCCACGATGGCAACTTCATACACATCTCTGTTAGGAAGCAAACAGCACCGCCTTCTGCGCTTCTTTTAAACGGGCGCTAGGAGGTGCAGAAATACCCCACTGGTCCACACGTCCAGGAGGCCATGTCCAATCGCTCGGATACTTCGCTTGATAACTGTCGTCAACCTGCTCCACCTCCGCTGTGTACTCAATCACAATATCAAAGGGGCCTACAAAATAATTGAATGCGTTGTCTCCAGGTCCATGGCGCCCAGGCCCCCATTCAATGCCAAAGCCCGCATCTTTCATGCGTCCACCGCCACGCATCACAGATTCCACATCTGGCATCAAGAAAGCAATGTGATTGAGCGCGTCGTTATCCGTGTCACCCAAAGCAATGTTGTGGTGATCACTATTACAGCGCATGAAAGCCATGATCCGTGTGCGGTCAGACAAACTGAAGTCAAGCACAGACTCCATGAATAAACGGGTAGCTTCTAAATCGTGGCTATTGAGAACTGCATGCGCTAAGCGAATAGGCTTGTCGCTTAGTTCATGCGCATCTGCATGCAAAGCATCACCATAGACAAGTTGGAATATCCGCCCATCGGCATCTGCAATGTTGATTGCTTCACCTCCGCCAGGAGTGTCTAAAGCGGCCCTGGACTTCAAAACCTTTCCGCCAGCCAATACTGCTGACTTGGCAATCACATCAAAAGCGGACGCATCTCTAAGTCGCAAAGTGACATAGAGGATTTTGGCTGGCCCTGGTACATGGTGAAGTGATAACAAATGGTGATCCGCCCCAGTACCTCTGAAATACAGCGCATTTGATGTTTTTTCAACCAGATCTAGACGCCAAATAGAGGTGTAGAACTTTTCGGCTAAATTAAGGTCTGGGACAGTTAGCGCAACGCTTCTGAGACCGCTAACAAGTGAGGATGCATGCGTCATAGAAGTATTATGGCTTCATAATTTTTTTACCTTACTGAAAGAAACCCATGGATCTGCATATCTCAAATAAACACGTATTGATCACCGGTGGCAGCAAAGGAATAGGCCTTGCTTGCGCTGAAAATTTTCTAACAGAGGGTGCAAAAGTCACGCTGGTCTCGCGTGACCCACAAAATTTAGCCAATGCGCTAAGGAAACTGTCTGCGCATCATCCCGCCACTTCCATTCACACCATCGCCGCTGATTTACAAATTGCAACTGCTGGCGAAGAGGTGTTGAACAATGCAGAAAAGCACTTTGGTCCAGTCGATATATTGGTTAACTCTGCGGGTGCTGCCAAACGCACACCACCAGAAGAATTAACACCTGATGTCTGGCATGCCGCCATGCAAGCCAAGTATTTTTCTTATATCCACATGACAGATCCAACAATTAAACGCATGGGTCAGCGTGGCTCTGGTGCCATCGTGAATGTCATTGGTGCTGGCG